>NZ_JBANBJ010000074.1:0-43066 GCF_059803515.1 Bradyrhizobium sp. UFLA05-125
CAAGCTTGCCGGCGGCGTCCACCGTCTCGACGGCCAGCTCATGGTCGTTCTCGATGTCGATCGCGTTCTCGAACTCGAAACCAAAGTGCAAATGGCTGCGTGAGCCCAACAACATCGAAGCCGGAGAACCAAAATGAAGACATGTTTGGTCGTCGATGATTCCAGCGTCGTGCGCAAGATCGCGCGCCGCATCCTGGAAGGCCTTGAATTCGAAGTCACCGAAGCCGAGGACGGCTCGAAGGCGCTGGAGATCTGTCAGCAGAAGCTGCCCGATGCCGTGCTGCTCGACTGGAACATGCCGGTCATGGACGGCTTCGAATTCATGGGCCACATGCGCCGCATGCCCGGCGGCGACCAGCCCAAGGTGGTGTTCTGCACCACCGAAAACAACGTCGCCCACATCGCCCAGGCGCTCAGCGGCGGCGCCAACGAATACATCATGAAGCCGTTCGACAAGGACATCATCGCCGACAAGTTCGCTGAAGTCGGCTTGATCCCGGTCGGACAAGCCTTTGCTTAAGTCTTCCTGGCCTGAGTGTTCCCGGTAATCCTGCGAGAGGCTGCCCTGTGACCCCGCCCGAGTATGAGTATCTGCGGAAGTTTCTGAGAGACCATTCCGGTCTCGATCTGTCTGCCGACAAGCAATATCTGATCGAGAGCCGGCTGTTGCCGCTCGCGCGCAAGGCCGGACTCTCCGGCATCGGCGAGCTCGTCCAGAAGCTGCAAGCTGGTTCGAGCGCGCTGATCACCAGCGTGGTCGAAGCCATGACCACCAATGAGACCTTTTTCTTCCGCGACAAGGTCCCGTTCGATCATTTCCGCGATACGATCATGCCAGAGGTGCTCAAGGCGCGCGCGGCGCGCCGGAGCGTGCGTATCTGGTGTGCCGCCGGCTCGACCGGGCAGGAACCCTATTCGCTGGCGATGAGCTTGAAGGAGATGGGCGCGGCGCTCACCGGCTGGCGGGTCGAGATCATCGCCACCGATCTGTCGCAGGAGGTTTTGGAGAAATCCAGGGCCGGCATCTACAGCCAGTTCGAGGTGCAGCGAGGCCTGCCGATTCAGCTTCTGGTCAAATATTTCAAGCAGACCGGCGAGACTTGGCAGATCAATCCCGAGCTGCGCGCCATGATCCAGCATCGGCAGCTCAATCTGCTGCACGATTTCTCCCAGCTCGGCACTTTCGACGTGATCTTCTGCCGCAACGTGCTGATCTATTTCGACCAGGAGACCAAGATCAACATCTTCAACCGCCTCGCTCGTCAGGTCGAGGGCGACGGCTTCCTGGTGCTCGGAGCTGCGGAAACCGTGGTCGGGCTGACCGACACATTCCGTCCGATTCCGGAGCGGCGCGGCCTCTACAAGCCCAATGACGCACGCAGCGTCGGCGCCAAGCCGGCGATCGCGGCGGCGCCTCCGCGGACTGCTGCAATGGCAGGGCTGCGCGCATGAGCGAGGATGGCAAGGGTGCGGAACGTGTGACGTTCAGTCGGGGCTATGATGTCTGCATCATGGCGATCGACGGAACCTGGCGTCGCGATTGCAAGCTCAACGCGATTTCCGACACCGATGCCATCCTTACGGTCGAAGGCTCGATCCAGGGCCTGAACCTCAAGGAATTTTTTCTCCTGCTGTCCTCGACAGGCCTTGCCTATCGCCGTTGCGAGCTGGTGCGCGTCAACGGTGCGGAAATGGACATCCAATTCCTGCGCGGCAAGAACAAGAAGAAGCGCGCCGCCGCGGGTCATGACGCGATGGTCTGAACACGGGGCTGGCGTCCTGCTTGCTTTCCTAACGCGTTGTGTCGAATTTGCTGCAAACATCCGATTGAATTCGCGGCCTCCGTTTTACGTGGCCTAAGCGCGTGCGCTGTATGAATTGCCGGTCTCACTCGCAGGATCCGGTAATGCCAAGAAGCTCCTTCTCCACACTCCCGTCAAACCCGTCTGATGCCGGCGAACGGCGTCCGTTGCAGCTTCTGGTCGTCGATGACGACGCCACGCAGCGCAGCCTGATCACGGTCGCAGCCAAGCAGGCCGGACATGCGGTGACCGTGGCGTCCTCGGTTTCGGAGGCGATCAGCAAGCTTCGCGCCGGGCGCTTCGACTGTGTGACGCTCGATCTCGTTCTGGAGGACGGCGACGGCATCGAGGTGCTGCGCGTGATGTCGGAGGCGAAATTCGCGGGCTCCGTGATTGTCATCAGCGGCATGGATGGCCGGCGTCGCAGTGCCGCCCGCCACTTTGCCCGGTCGGTGGGAATCGAACTGCAGAGCCTGCCGAAGCCGCTCGATCTCGCCGCGCTGCGCATCTGCCTTGCCAATCTCGGCAAGATGGCGATGGGTCTGCCGACGATGCATACTTGGGGCGGAGTCGCCACCGATGCGATCGTAGAGCGCCACCGCGCGTGATCACGCGCGGGGTACGCGCGGTATCAGCCGATCAGGTGCGGCTGCCGTGCCGCTGCGGTCGCAGTTTCAGCCAACCTGCCGGAATCAGAGAACGATTTTAAGGCAAGGTCGAGGCCGGCCCTGCACGCACCGAGCGCTGCGTTTGCCGTGGCATAGCGGGGCGTGACGTCATCCAGCACGAAAACGTCGGTGGAACCCGGCGGATCGCAGGCATCCTCCAGCGTGATCGCGGCCTCGATCAGGCGTATGCTGGTCTCGATCTGCGCGATCAGAGAGCGAAGATCGGCGGCGATCAACTGACGGCTGTCGGAAATGGCCGCTGCGACACGTGGGTCGGTGCCAGCAGAATTTTGCATGGATATTCTCCGTCCCCCAGTCATTAGGCACTACGCCGCTACTTGTGCGTTAACTTCATGTCCCGTACAAATGCGGGGTGGGCCGAATCCGTGCCGAACGCCAAAAACGTTTGGCGCGGACACAAGTCTTCTCATGCCGGATGGACGTGGCACATGGCCGAAAAAACCTCCCGTGGCGAGATCTTTGTGGTCGACGACGACCCTGCCGTTCGCGACACCCTCTCGATGGTGTTGAAGGCGGCGGGCTATGAAGTGATCTGTTTTGCCGACGGCGCCGCGCTGCTCGCGGTCGCGCGAAATCGCACACCGGCCGCGATCCTGCTCGACGTCCACATTCCCGGCAAGTCGGGCCTCGACATCTTGAGGGAGCTGCACGGCGAGGATTATCCCGCGCCGATCTTCATGATCTCCGGACAGGGCGATATCTCGATGGCCGTCAGCGCCATCAAGAACGGCGCGCTCGACTTCATCGAGAAGCCGTTCCGCGGCAGCGAGATCGTCAACCGGCTCGACGAGGCGATCGGGGCTTATGCACGTCGGCAAGCGGAGAGCGCCTCGCCCAAGTTCGGCCAGCTCCACTTCCCCGGACGCGAGCCCCTGACCCGGCGCGAGCGCGAGGTGCTCGAGCAGTTCGCCGCGGGTGCCTCCAACAAGGAAGCCGGCCGTACGCTCGGGATCAGCCCGCGCACCATCGAGGATCATCGCGCCAACATCATGAAGAAGCTCGGTGCCCGAAATGCGGCCGATCTGATCCGCATCGTGATGACGGCGGCCCAGCGCGCGTCGTAAATCGAAGCTCCTCTCTCGTGCCCCGGACACAGCGCGTCACGCAGTGATGCGCTGCTGAGCCGGGGCCCATCTCTCCAGTTTAGAGCAAGCGTTGTGGATCCCGGCTCTGCACAGCAGCGCTGGCGCGCTGCAGTGCGTCCGGGACACGAGAGTTACGCGCGTCTCAACCGTCGAGCGCCTTGCGCAAAATCCTTGCGAGATCCGACTTGCGGTACGGCTTGGCCAGCAGCAGAACGCCTGAGTCCAATCGTCCGTGGTGGATGATCGCGTTTTCCGTATAGCCTGATGTGTAGACCACTTTGAGATCTGGCCTGGTCTTCAGGATCTCGTCGGCAAGCTGACGGCCGTTCATCTTGCCCGGCATGATCACGTCGGTGAACAGGAGGTCGAACGGCTTTCCGGCCGTGACGATCACCAGCGCGTCAGCCGCATTGGCCGCCTGCAACGTCGCGTAGCCCAGCGAATGCAGCTGAGCCAGCACATAGTCGCGCACCAGGCGATCGTCCTCGACCACCAAAATCGTCTCGTCTCCGCCCTCGATCGTAGCCGGCGTCACGCCCTCGCCGTTCGCGGTCGCCGTCATGCCCGGCGGCAGGTACATCTTGATCGTGGTCCCGTGTCCTTCCTCGCTGTAGATCCTGATATGGCCGGCAGACTGCTTGACGAAGCCGTAGACCATGGAGAGGCCGAGGCCGGTGCCCTTGCCGGGTCCCTTCGAGGTGAAGAAGGGATCAAACACCCGGTCCAGGAGCTTTGCCGGGATGCCGGCGCCGGTGTCGCTGACCGCGATCAGCACGTAGTGGCCGGGGCGAATGTCGTTGATGTTGGCGTAGACTTCGTCGAGATAGGCAGCTCCCGTCTCCAGGATCAGCTTGCCGCCGTTCGGCATGGCGTCGCGGGCGTTGAGCGCCAGGTTGAGAAGCGCGGTGGTGAGCTGGTTGGGGTCGACGATCGCCACGCAACTTTCCGCCTCGAACACGGACTCGATCTGGATCTGCTCGCCCAGCGTCGGACGCAGCAGCTTGGCGGTGTCGACGATCAACGAATTGACGTCGATCTCGCGCGGTTGCAGCGGCTGCTTGCGTGCAAAGGCGAGCAGGTGCTGGGTCAGATCGGCGCCGCGCGCCGCGGCCTCGTCGATCATCTTGGTGATGGCGGCAAGCTGCGGCTCCTTCTCGACCGCTTCCGCCAGGATCTCGATCGTCCCGGTGATGACGGTGAGGATGTTGTTGAAGTCGTGCGCCACGCCGCCCGTGAGCTGTCCGACCGCCTCCATCTTCTCGGCATGGCGAATGCGCTCCTCGGCCGCGACCTTGTCGGTCAGGTCGCGGTAAAAGACGTTGAACAGCAGTCCTTCGCGACGGCTCAGCGCGGTGACGCTCAGCTCAGCCTGGAATTCCTTGCCGTCACGTCGGCGGACCATCATCTCGCGCCGGCGCTCGGGGACCCTGCCGTCTTCCGAGCTCACGAAGCGTTGCAGGCCGGCCCGGATCGTTTCGCGTTCGCTCTCGGCGACGATCAGGTCGATGCTATTCCTGCCCAGCGCCTCATCGCGCCGCCAGCCGAACAGCCTTTCCGCCTGCGAGTTCCAGTCCAGGATGGTGCCGTTCTCGTCGGTCTGGACGAAGGCGTCGAGCGAGGTCTCGATGATGTTGCGGGCGAGCTGCTCGCTTTCCCGCAGCGATTCCTGCGCAAGCCGGGCTTCGGTCATGTCGCGCCCGACGAAGTAGAAGCGCTTCATCTCGGCAGACCATGTTCCGAGCCAGGAGAGCCAGACCTCGTGCCCGTCCTTGTGGAAACAGCGGGTGTCGGCCAGCTTCGGCCGTTCGCCGTGCCGCAAGGCCCGCATGTCCTCGCGTGCCCCCTCCAGATGATCTGGATGGACGAAGTCGGCGCCGCTGCGGCCGACCATCTCCTGCGGCCGATAGCCGAGAATGGCTTCCGAACTCGGACTTATCTGAGCGACGTAGCCCCTCGCATCCATGATCATGATCAGGTCCTGCGAGGCGTCGAAGATCCGCCGCCGCTCCTCGAGCTGCTGCTGCAGTGCCCGCTCGGTGCGCCTGGCTTGGGTGATGTCACGGGCCGATCCGGAAGCGCCGATGATTTCGCCGCCGGGACCCCTGATCGGCGACAGGCTGAGCGCGATCTCCACAGGAGTGCCATCCCTGCGCAGGCGCACCGTCTCGAAGCGTTCGATCGGTTCGCCGCGCGCGATCCGTCGCAAATAATCCTTGCCCTGCTCGCGGCGATCGGGAGGCACGATGATCGAGGTGTGCTTGCCGATCGCCTCGTCCGCCGAATAGCCATAGAGCCGTTCGGCCGCAGGATTCCAACCGGTGATGATGGCGTCGAGCGACTGCATGACGATCGCATCGTCGGAGGATTCGACCGCGGCACTGAACAGGCGCTCGCGTTCGGCATGATGGCTTCGCGCGGCTTCGGTACGGCGGTGCTCGCGAACCTCGCGTTCGAGAGCCGCGGTCTTGGCCTGCACCTCCGCTACCATGTGCGCGAAGGCCCGTGCCAGTGCGCCGGTTTCGCCGGCCGCATCGACTGGAATGGCGATCTCGCCGCCTCGGCCGACGGTCTCGACGGCGCGCGTCAGTTGCACGACAGGCCGTGTCAGGGTTCTCGCGAGCAGGATCGCCAACACGGCTGCGCCGAGCACCGCAATCGAGCCGACCGACAAGGTGGTGTTTTGGATCGCCGCGGCAAAACGGGCGAATGTCGTGTTGGGAGCAATCTCGATGATTCCGAGCCATTCTTTGCCGGCGAGTAGCGCCGGCGCGAAAGCTGCGCCGCCAACCCGGCCTCGCGCATCCCTGACGGCTTGAGCAGCACCTTTGGTGGCCCCGATCATCCCCGCAAAATAGGGAAGATCCTTCGTCCAATCGTTGGACTCGCCGTGCGAAAGGCCGAACTCGCGACTGCGGTCGGGATGCACGACGTAGTCGCCGCGCGCATTCACGACGTAGAGCTGCTCGCCCGGGCGGACCAGCGAACGGAGACGCTCCAGCTCCGGACGCATATCGATGTTGACGATGATGATTCCGAATGGCTTGCCGTCCGGCGTGAACAGCGGAGAGGCCACACGCAGCGTCGGTGCGTGGGCCGTCGTCGTGCCGCCTCGATCACTCGCCGGTTCGAGTGGCGAGACGTAGAGCTCGCCCGGAGGAAGCCGGATCGTCTCCTGGAAGTAGCTGCGCTCACCCTTGCGCCGGAGCTCGTCATTGGGAGCAATCCGCGCCGAGTCGCTGGGGCCGGTCCGGTCCACCCGGATCAGTTCCGGCTCGCCCTCCTCGATGCCGATGATACGAAACTGCGCGTAAGCCGGCTTGGAATCGATCTCGGCGGCAAGGCGCGCCGCGAGGCGGTCGCGCCAGGTTTTCTCGGAAACGCCATCCTGCGTGTCGGTCCCTCCGGCAAGATGCGCGCGGATCAGGCCGTTGAGAGCGGCCGCCGCGCGGTAGCCGGCAATGTCGCCGCGCGCGCTGGCGACGTAGCCTTCGACGTCGGATGCAAGCAACCGTGAGTGGGTCTCCAGCCGATCGATCACCCGCGGCAGGACGGCCTGCTCGACGCTCGAGGAACTCAGCCAGCCTACCGCAGCCACGGTAGCCGCAACCAGCAGAGTCATGGCGATAGCGAGCCGCGTCGCCAGCGTCATGTCGCGCTTCTCGCTGTTTCGGGTACGGTTCGGCTTGTCCTGGTGCGTCGCAGAACCGCTGCCCTCGTTATCTGCCGCCGGTGCTGACATCAGGAGTCCTCGGCTTGCTCGCCTGCAGGCAATCGTCGACGGCCGCGAGCAGCGCCTCGGGGCGGAACGGCTTGGGCAAGCTTGCCGCTGCGCCGAGCCTCGTCGCCATATTGAGGAAGTCCGGTTCGGCATAGGCGTCGGGCGCGGCCGACCGGCCGGAAATCACGATGATCGGCACCCCCGGCGCTCGCGACCGGATGTGTCGCATCGTCTCCAGTCCATCCATTCCGGGCATGAAGATATCCAGGAACAACAGCTCGAACTGATCGGCTTCAAACAGTGCAAGGCCCTGTTGGCCGTCACCGGCGACCATCACGCGATGGCCAGCCCTCTCCAGCAGCAGCCGGATCGTCATCTGCACGGCCGGATCGTCATCCACGATCAGGATGTTGGCCAAGTTCCAGTCCCCCGAGCCTGGTCCAGGTCGACCATGTCGGTCGAAGCAGGGATTAGGAAATTGTTGCGCGGATTCCGCGTAACCTGCAAGCACTTCGCGACGATGGGACGTGCCGGTGGCGTGGCTCG
Organism: Bradyrhizobium sp. UFLA05-125; assembly: GCF_059803515.1. Classification (NCBI taxonomy): domain Bacteria; kingdom Pseudomonadati; phylum Pseudomonadota; class Alphaproteobacteria; order Hyphomicrobiales; family Nitrobacteraceae; genus Bradyrhizobium; species Bradyrhizobium sp. UFLA05-125. The sequence goes on from NZ_JBANBJ010000074.1 coordinate 7,841, forward strand.
GACGTGATCTGCCTATATGCACGCTTGCATGCATATCATGCTACAGCAGGTGGCTGCGCCGCGTCTAGTCGCTGAGATATTCCGGATAGCTTGCCCGGATCCTGTCGAGCTCGCTGAGCGTGCCTGACAGATGCGTGCGCAAATGCTGCTGCGCGGCATCGGCGTCGCCGGCTTCGATCGCGCGGGTGATCAGCCTGTGGTGCCGCACGATGTTCTGGGCCTTGCCGGGGGAGGGAAGGTGCAGCCGCCGCAAACGGTCGATATGTCCGCTGCGGCTGCGTACCAGCGTCCAGAGCTCGTGCTTGCCCGCGGCCGCGTAGAGCTGGGCGTGGAAATCGTTGTCGCCGGCGATGAAGCTCTCGAAATCTCCGCCCCTGGCGCATTGCTGCTGGAGCGCGATCGCGTGGTCGAGACGGATGATCAGGGCTTCGTCATGGCTCTCCGCGAGCAGCCGCACGATCTCGAGCTCCAGCGCCTGGCGCAGGAAATGCGCCTGCTGGGCGCGGCCGACATCGATTCGGCTGACCACCGTCGCGTGCTGAGGAAACACGTCGACGAGCCCTTCTTCCTCCAGTCGCATCAAGGCGTCGCGGATCGGCGTCGAGCTGACGCCGAATTGCGTGGCGAGATCGGCACGCGACAGCGGCGAGCCCGGCGGCAGCTCAAGGGACAGGATCGCGTTGCGCAGCCGCTCGAACACCTGTGGCGCGGCCTGCCGGGCGCGGTCGAGCCGTGCGCCGGCGCGGGACGCCCCGCGAGGCGCGGTATGGGACACTTCCATGGCGGCGGCTCCGCGCGCTTGCCTTTGATGCACTAATGCATTAGTGCATCACCAACGCCGCTCGTCAATGCCGGCCGGAGGAAACGAACAACAATGATCAAGCAGTTCCAGCACGGCCTCGCCGCCGTCGCCCTGATCGCCGCCATGGCCGTGTCGGCGACTCCTTCAGCGAGAGCGCAGCAGAAATCCGAGATCGCGCTGTCGCGGCAGCCCGGCATTTTCTACATGCCGAGCCACATCATGGAGAAGCTGAAGCTGATCGAGAGGCATGCGGCTGCGCTCGGCGTATCAGGCGTCACCACCAAATGGATCACCTTCTCTGGCGGCGGCGCGCAGACCGACGCGCTGCTCGCGGGCGGGGTCGACATCCTCAACACCGGCACCGGCAATCTCCTGCTGCTGTGGGATCGCACCCGCGGCGGCGTGAAGGGCATCGTCGCGACCTCGGCGCAGCCGATGACGCTGATCAGCCGCGATCCCAACGTCAAATCGATCAAGGATTTTGGCCCGACCGACAAGATCGCGGTGCCGACGGTCAAGGTCTCGACCCAGGCGATCGTATTGCAGATCGCGGCCGCCGAAGCCTTTGGCGCGGACCAGTGGTCGAAGCTCGATGCCAACACGGTGCAGCTCGGCCATCCCGATGCCTACGCCGCGCTCGCCAATCCCAAGCACGAGGTGCACAACCACTTCTCGATTCCGCCGTTCAGCTTCCTGGAACTGAAGAACGTGCCGGGCGCGCATGTCGTGCTGAATTCATCCGACGTGATGGGTGGGCCCCTGAGCCAGGCGCAGTTCTTCACCACGACCAAATTCGCCGACGCCAATCCAAAGATCATCCAGGCTGTGCGCGACGCGACCAAGGAAGCGCAGGACCTGATTCGCAGCGACACCAGGCAGGCGGTCGAGATCTACAAGGAGATCACCGGCGACAAGACCTCGGTCGAGGAGCTGCTGGATCTGCTCAAGCAGCCCGGCATGATGGAGTGGAATCTCGAGCCGCAGGGCACGATGAAATTCGCCGCCCATCTATTCAAGACCGGCACGCTGAAGACGCAGCCCAAGGCGTGGACGGACTATTATCTCCCCGTCGCGCACGATCTGAAGGGCAGCTGAGTCCATGGCGCTGCTCGATGTCAGCGGGGTGACGCTGCGCTACAAGACCTCGAGCGCCGTCGTCACCGCGACCGAAAAGGTGTCATTCACCGTCGACAAGTCCGACCGCTTCGTGTTGCTCGGACCGTCCGGCTGCGGCAAGTCGACCCTGCTCAAGGCGGTCGGCGGCTACATGGTGCCGAGCGAAGGGCGGATGGCGATCCAGGGACGCGATATCGTCGGCCCCGGCGCCGACCGCATGATGATCTTCCAGGAGTTCGATCAGCTCCTGCCCTGGAAGACCGTGCTCGCCAACGTGATGTTTCCGCTCCTGACCGCACGGCGGCTGCCGCGCAAGGAGGCCGAGGCGCGCGCGCGGGCCTATATCGACAAGGTTGGCCTCACCCGCGTGGTCGATGCCTATCCGCACACGCTCTCGGGCGGCATGAAGCAGCGCGTCGCCATCGCCCGCGGCATGGCGATGGAGCCGGACATTCTCCTGATGGACGAGCCGTTCGCGGCGCTCGATGCGCTGACGCGGCGAACCTGCCAGGACGAATTGCTCCAGCTCTGGCGCGAGACCAAGTTCACCGTGCTGTTCGTCACCCATTCGATCGCCGAGGCGATCCGCATCGGCAACCGCATCCTCCTGCTGTCGCCGCATCCCGGCCGCGTCAAGGCGGAGGTCGTCGATGTCGATCGCGTCTCCACCGACGATGGCAGCGCCGGGCGGCTGGAGAAGGAGATACATGATCTCCTGTTCTCGTCCGCGGCAACGGCGCATTGAGGGAGCCGGTCATGAGTGAAGCGAGAATCCTGCTGCGAGCCGCACCGGTTGGGGACGCCGTCAGCGCCGGGGAAGTCGAGCGCAGGCTGAGCGTCCTTGAGCTGTTGTGGAACGAAGGCTTCGTCCGCAAGACGATCATCATCCTGTTTCTTGCGGCGATCTGGGAAGCCTACGGCGTCTACCTCGACAATCCCCTGCTGTTCCCGACGCTGCACGATACCCTCGTCACGCTGTTCGAACGCGTCAAGGACGGCACCATTCCCATGCGCGCATGGACCTCGTTGAAGGTGCTGTTCATGGGGTACTCGGCGGGAATCGTGCTGGCCGCGATCTTCACGGTGCTGGCGATCTCGACCCGTATCGGCACCGACTTCCTCGAGACCGTCACGGCGATGTTCAACCCGCTGCCGGCGATCGCGCTGCTGCCGCTGGCGCTGATCTGGTTTGGGCTGGGCAATGCCAGTCTAGTGTTCGTGCTGATCCATTCGGTGCTGTGGCCAGTCGCCCTCAACACCCATTCCGGCTTCAAGAGCGTCTCCAACACGCTGCGCATGGTCGGGCGCAATTATGGCCTGCGCGGATTGCCTTATGTTGCAAAAATTCTGATCCCGGCGGCGTTCGGCTCGATCCTCACGGGCCTCAAGATCGGCTGGGCCTTTGCCTGGCGTACGCTGATCGCGGCCGAGCTGGTATTCGGCGTGTCGTCAGGCCAGGGCGGCCTCGGCTGGTTCATCTTCGAAAATCGCAACCTGCTCGACATTCCTGCGGTCTTCGCAGGCCTCTTGACCGTCATTATCATCGGGCTCTTTGTCGAGAACCTGATCTTCCGCGCGATCGAGCGGAATACCGTCCAGAAATGGGGTACCCAATCATGACGAAGAAAAAGACGCCCGACCAGCTCCGCAGCGCGCGCTGGTTCGCGCCTGATGACCTGCGCTCGTTTGGCCACCGCTCGCGCACCATGCAGATGGGTTACGCGCCGGAGGAATGGAAAGACCGGCCGATCATTGCCATCCTCAATACATGGTCGGACGCGCAGCCCTGCCACATGCACTTCAAGTCGCGCGTCGACGACGTCAAGCGCGGTATCCTGATGGCCGGCGGTCTGCCGATCGAATTGCCGGCGCTGTCGCTGTCGGAATCGCTGCTCAAACCGACAACCATGCTTTACCGCAACCTGCTGGCGATGGACGCAGAGGAGCTGCTGCGCAGCCATCCCGTCGACGGCGTGGTGCTGATGGGCGGCTGCGACAAAACCACGCCGGCGCTGCTGTTGGGGGCCACCTCGATGAACATCCCGGCGATCTACCTGCCGGCAGGTCCGATGCTGCGCGGCAACTGGAAGGGCAAGACGCTTGGCTCGGGTTCCGACGGCTGGAAGTACTGGGACGAGCGGCGCGCCGGAAAGATCTCCGACAAGGACTGGGTCGACATCGAAGCCGGTATCGCCAGAAGCTATGGCACCTGCATGACCATGGGCACGGCGTCGACCATGACGGCGATCGCCGAAGCGATCGGAATGACGCTGCCGGGCGCCTCCTCGATACCCGCGGCCGACGCCAATCACATTCGCATGGCCAGCGAATGCGGTCGCCGCATCGTCGAAATGGTCTGGGAAGACCTGACGCCGAAGACGGTCCAGACGCGAAAGGCATTTGAGAACGCGATCGCGGTCGCAATGGCGATGGGCTGCTCGACCAATGCGATCATCCACCTGATCGCACAGGCGCGCCGCGCCGGTCAGGACATCGGCCTCGATGATTTCGAGAAGGCCAGCCGCAAGGTGCCGGTCATCGCCAATGTGCGGCCGAGCGGCGATGCCTATCTGATGGAGGACTTTTTCTATGCCGGCGGTCTGCCGGCGCTGATGGAGCAGATCAAGCAGCATCTGCATCTGGATTGCATCACGGTCACCGGGAAAACGCTTGGCGAGAACATCGCGGGCGCTGAGGTTCACAATGATGATGTCATCCGCTCGGTCGATAACCCCATCTACAAGGAGGGAGCGCTTGCCGTGCTCACGGGCAACCTTGCGCCGGATGGTTGCGTGATCAAGCCAAGCGCTTGCGCGCCGCGCTTCCTCAAGCACACGGGACCGGCGCTGGTGTTCGACGACTATCCGTCGATGAAGAAGGCAGTCGACGATCCCAATCTCGACGTCACCGAGGACCACATCCTCATTCTCCGTAATGCGGGGCCTCAGGGCGGGCCGGGCATGCCGGAATGGGGCATGCTGCCGATCCCGACGAAGCTCGTGAAGCAGGGCGTGCGCGATATGGTGCGCATTTCTGACGCCCGCATGAGCGGCACCAGCTACGGCGCCTGCATCTTGCACGTCGCGCCGGAGTCTTATGTCGGTGGCCCGCTCGCGCTGGTGAAGAACGGCGACCGCATCACGCTCGACGTCGCCGCGCGCACCATCAATCTGGATGTGCCGGACGCCGAGCTCGCCAAACGCCGCGCGGAATGGAAGCAGCCCGAGCGCCGCTTCGAGCGCGGCTATGGCTGGATGTTTACCAAACACATCAAGCAGGCCAATGACGGCTGCGACTTCGATTTCCTGGAGACCGGCTTCGGCGCGCCGATCGGCGAGCCATCGATTTACTAACCCAATCACCGTCGTTCCGGGATGGTCCGAAGGGCCAGACCCGGAACCTCGAGATTCCGGGTTCGATGCTGCGTATCGCCCCGGAATGACAACACAGGGATGCACCAATGACAAAACTCAGCGACGCCACCCGCAACAAGCTCAAATCCGTCTCCACCGCCACCGTCGCCACCGCGCTGTTCAAGCGCGGCCTGCGCATCCAGATGATCCAGGATGTGCATCCCCTGAGCCCGAACCAGCCGACCATGGTCGGCGAGGCTTTCACGCTGCGCTACATGCCGGCGCGCGAGGATCTCAACACCATCGAGGTGTTCCGCGATCGCTCGCATCCGCAGCGCAAGGCGGTGGAGGATTGTCCGCCCGGCGCCGTGCTGGTGATGGACAGCCGCAAGGACGCGCGCGCTGCTTCGGCCGGCGCGATCCTGGTGACGCGATTGATGAAGCGCGGCGTCGCCGGCGTCGTCACCGACGGCGGCTTTCGTGATTCCGCCGAGATCGCCAAGCTCGGCTTCCCCGCCTTCCATCACCGCCCGAGCGCGCCGACCAACCTGACGCTGCACCAGGCGATCGAGATCAACGTCCCTATCGGCTGCGGCGACGCGCCGGTGTTTCCCGGCGACGTCATCCTTGGCGACAGTGATGGCGTGATCGTCATCCCCGCGCATCTCGCCGATGAGATCGCGAATGAAACCTTCGAGATGACCGCGTTCGAGGATTTCGTCACCGAGGAAGTCGGCAAGGGCCGCGGCATCTTCGGGCTCTATCCCGCCACCGATCCGCAGACGCTCACCGACTTCGCGGCCTGGCGCAAGGCGAACGGCAGGTAGCTGAGCGCGGCCAACGTGCGGCGCGTAGCCCGGATGGAGCGAAGCGTAATCCGGGGCGGTGTTGTCGTCTGCACGAATCCCGGATTTCGCTGCGCTCCATCCGGGCTACCTGGCTACGCCACCGCCTCCGTCATTCCCGCCGCCCAGAGCGCGAACGCGTAGACGATCGCCACCTCGTCTAGCCGGTCGAAGCGGCCCGATGCGCCGCCGTGGCCGGCGCCCATGTTGGTGCGGAGCAGGACCGGGCCGCCGCCGCTCATAGTGGCGCGCAGGCGCGCGATCCATTTGGCGGGCTCCCAGTAAGTGACGCGCGGATCGGTCAAGCCGCCCATCGCCAGGATCGCCGGATAATCCTTTGCCGCAACATTGTCGTAGGGCGAGTAGGACAGGATCGTACGAAAATCCTTCTCGCTCTCGATCGGGTTGCCCCATTCCGGCCATTCCGGCGGCGTCAGCGGCAGCGTGTCGTCGAGCATGGTGTTGAGCACATCGACGAAAGGCACCTCGGCGACGATCCCTGCGAACAGCTCGCCGGCGCGGTTGGCGACCGCGCCCATCAGCATGCCGCCGGCCGAGCCGCCATGGCCGACGATGCGTTTTGCGCTCGTGTAGTTGGCCGCGATCAGCGCGCGCGCGCTCGCGGCGAAATCGTCGAACGTATTGGTCTTCTTCTCGCGCTTGCCGTCGAGATACCAGCCCCAGCCCTTGTCGGCGCCGCCGCGGATATGCGCAATGGCGTAAACGAAGCCGCGATCGACCAGCGACAGGCGGTTGGTGTTGAAGGAGGCCGGCATCGCTGCGCCATAGGAGCCGTAACCGTAGAGCAGCAGCGGCGCCGTGCCATCGAGCTTGAGGCCGCGGCGATACAGGATCGAAACCGGCACCTCCGCGCCGTCATGGGCTTTCGCCATGATACGGGTGGTGACGTAGTCGGCCGCGTCGTGGCCGGACGGAATCTCCTGGCGCTTGCGAAGCACGCGCGAGCGCTTGGCCATGTCATAGTCGTAGACCTCCGACGGCGTGGTCATCGACGAATAGGAGAAGCGAAGATTCGTCGTCTCGAACTCGTAGGAACCCATGGTGTCGAGCGAATAGGCCGCCTCATCGAAGGCGATCGCGTGCTCTTCGCTCGAAGTGAGATCGCGGATCACGATCGCCGGCAGCGCGTTGGCGCGCTCCAGCCGCACCAGATGGCCGGCATAGAGATCGATATCGATGATATAGATGCCCGGACGATACGGAATCAGATCGCGCCAGTTGTTGCGCTCCGATGCGGCGAGCGGTGCGGTGACGATCTTGAAGTCGATCGCGTCGTCGGCGTTGGTGAGGATGAAGAGCTGGTCGCCGCGATCGGCCAGCGAATATTGCACACCCTCCTCGCGAGCCGCGACCAGTCGCGGCGGCGCGTCGGGATTGGCGAGGTCGATCAGCCGCTGCTCGGATGTTTCGTGATCGCCGCCGGCGATCACGCAGAAGCGCCCGCTGGTGCTTTCGTGCAAATGGGTGAACCAGCCGGAGTCCTGCTCCTCATAGACCAGGGTATCGTCGGCCTGCTTGGTGCCGAGCCGGTGCCGCCACACCTGCATCGGTCGGTGATTGTCGTCGAGCTTCACATAGAAGAAGCTTTTGGCGTCCTTGCTCCAGACCACGCCGCCGTCGCTTTCCTCAACGAGGTCGTCGAGGTCTGTTCGCGTCGCCCAATCGCGCACGCGGATTGAAAAATACTCCGAACCCTTGGTGTCGGCTGTCCAGGCCTGGAGCTTGTGATCGGGCGAATGCCGGCTGCTGCCGAACCTGAAGTATTTGTGATCCTTTGCGAGCGCATCGCCGTCGAGCACGATATCGCTGTCGCCGCCGTTGCGCGGCATGCGGCCGAACAGCTCATGCTGTCCGCCTTCGCGAAACTTGCGGAAGTAGGCGAACAGGCCGTCCGGTGAGGGTACGCTGGAATCGTCTTCCTTGATCCGGGACCGCATCTCGCGCACCAGCGTCTTCTGCAGGAGGGCGGTGTGGCCGAGCAGGCTCTCGGTGTAGGCGTTCTCTTCCTCGAGATAGTTGCGGATGTCGGGATCGAGCACCTGGGGATCGCGCAGCACCTCCTGCCATTTCGCATCCTTCAGCCAGGCATAGTCGTCACTCACGCTGATGCCGTGCCGGGTGAACGAATGCGGCCGCCGCGGCGCGACGGGGGGCTTGGTGGGGCTGGCGGTTTTGGTCAAGTCGATCCTCGCGTCAGGGGGCGTGTCTCGCCATATATCGGATCGAAGACACCAGATTTAAAGAAGCGCCAAGCACCGCGCTCGTGTCCCGGACGCGGCGCGGCGCGACAGTGACGCGACGCAGAGCCGGGACCCAAGGCCGCCACCTGGGCCCCGGCTCAGCAGCGCATCGCTGCGTGCTGCGCTGCGTCCGGGGCGCGAGACGAGAATTACGCCCCCACCTGCTCGCCGAGATACGCGACCGCCGCCTCGAGCCCACCCTTGCCGTGCGGGATCTTCAGCGCGTTGAGGCCCACTTCGATCACGCCGAGCGTGCCGAGCAGCATCGGTGCGTTGACGTGGCCCATATGGGCGATGCGGAAGGCCTGGCCCTCGAGATCGCCGATGCCGGTGCCGAGCACCACGCCGCATTTGTCCTTGCAATAGCGTTGCAGCACGGCCGGGTCGTGACCGTTGCCCATGGTTACGGTCGTCACCGTGTTGGAGCGCTCGTTGTTCTCCAGAATGTTGAAGCCGAGTACCTGGCCCTCCGACCACACCGCGACTGCTTGCCGCGCGGCTTCGCCGAGCAGGTGATGGCGACGGAATGCGTTCTCCAGACCCTCCTCGTGCAAGAGGTCGATCGCCTGGCGCAGCGCGAACAACAGATGCACCGGCGCGGTGCCGGCATATTTGCGATAATGCTCGGTGCCTTCGCGCTCGCTCCAGCTCCAATAGGGCGTCGCCATGTTCGCCTTCTTGTGCGCCTCGAGCGCGCGATCATTCGCCGCAACGAAGCCGAGGCCGGGCGGCGTCATCAGGCCCTTCTGCGAGCCGGACATCGCGACGTCGATGCCCCATTTGTCCATCTCGAACGGCATGCAGCCCAGCGAAGCCACGGTGTCGACCATGTACAGCGCCGGATGGCCGCTCGCCTTGATCGCCTTGCCGATCGCCTCGATGTCGTTCTGTACGCCAGAGGCAGTGTCGACCTGCACGACGACGACGGCCTTGATCTTGTGCTCCTTGTCACGGCGCAGGCGCTCCTCGACCTCGTGCGGCCGCACTGCGCGGCGCCAGTCACCCCGGAGCACCTCGACCTCGGCACCCATCAAGGATGCCGCATGGCCCCAGCCGATCGCGAAGCGGCCGCTTTCCAGCACCAGAAGCTTATCGCCGCGCGACAGCACGTTGCTGAGCACGGCTTCCCAGGCGCCGTGGCCATTGGCGATGTAGATGTAGGACTTGCCCTTGGTCGCGAACAGTTTCGAGAGGTCGCTGATCAGGCTCTCGGTCAGATCGGTCATCTGCTTGGAATAGATGTCGATCGCCGGACGATGCATCGCCCGCAGCACCTCGTCGGGCATCGTGGTGGGCCCGGGGATGGCCAGAAATTCCCGGCCCGCGCGAACGGTCATTGTTGTTTTTCCTTAGTTGATGAAGACGGTCTGGAGGGTCATTGATCTAGCTTTTACGCGCCGCGGGGGCCCGAGAAAAGCACGTAAAACGCGGGATGATCATGCAGGGCGAGAGCGTCCGGAGCCCTATCGCCGCGTCTCGCGACAGCCGGCGGCCTCCGCCTCTTCGACTGAACAGAACCAGCGGGTGCCCTTGCTGATCTTCATCTTGATCTGCGCGTACCAGCGGCTGGTCGGCTGGTGAAAGATGCATTCGCCGGCACTGTTGACGTTGCCCTTGATGGTGCAATCCGGCGAGGGCGCGATGGCGCCCGACGCCGAGGCGAGCAGGATTGCATGCGCCCCTTCGGGCGGCTTGGTGGCGCCGAGGATCGCGGTCTTCTTGTTGCGCACGCGCCAGTCCCAGGGGGCGATGAAGGCGCCCTGCCACATGCCGGCCTTGGCTTCGCGTGCGGCGGCTTCATCCGCCTCGTAGTCGTGGGAGATGCGAGTAAAGGCCAGCGCCCAGCCGTTTCGCACCAGCCATTTCTGGATGTCCTCGCCATCGACCTCGCAGCGCGCCACGGTGCGGCCGCGGCGGTCGATCGACCTCGCATGGCAGACCCAGCTCTTGCCCTCGACGTGTTTGGTCAGTTCCTCGCGTGCTGCCACGCCGCAGGTCCAGCGCTCGCCCTGGGTGTTGAGGCACAGCTGGTCGGTCGAGGGTGCATCGATGCCGCCGAGCCGGATGCGGGTATTGCCGATCTGGAGTGTATCGCCGTCGCGGATCTTTGCCGTGCCGGTGATGTCGGCGGCCTGCGCCAGCGTGGGCAAGGCGAGAAGGGAAATCGCAGCTAGGAATTTGCGCAGCATGCCGGTCCGCGGGTCAGGAAAAATCGCGATCAACGACGCAATTGTGGTCGGGATTTGGCCGCCGGGCCAGCACCTGCCCAAGTTATGGGCTTTCAACTTCCTGTCATCGAGCTCCAGATCCGTAGGGTGGGTTAGCCGAAGGCGTAACCCACCTCTTTGCTTTCCGCGGGTCGAAGGAAGTGGTGGGTTACGCTTTGCTAACCCACCCTACGATTCTACGCGGATCCGCGCATCGCCTTCCGCGCCACGGCCAGCCCCATCAGCACGAAGGCCGACGTCACCTCCGGCCCGCCAACCAAGATCCGCGTCGGGGTCTTCATCTTGTTCCATTCATAGGCGCGGAACGGGCCACGGCGGCCACCTTCGCCGAGAGCTTTGACGATGCAGTTCAGCGCCGGCGCGAAGGTCCTGGGATCGGCGCCGAGATGGCCGAGCGCGATCAAGGCGAGCGCCGCGTCGAATGCGTTCATCTCGGCGACGAGCATCTCGCCCTGGACATAGCCGAGCACGCGGGCGCGGATGAAATCGAAGGTGCCGTCGGGATCGATCGCGGCCTGGGCGGCCAGCGGCAGCGACAGGAAGCTCGCATAGCAGCGGCCGAAATAGGCGCTGTAGAGTTCGGGCAGATAGTAGATGTGCGAGCGCGAATTGGCGAAGGCGCCGCTCACCGACAGCCGTTTCTGGAACGCGATGATGCGATGTACGGTGGCGAGCCGCGCCGGCATCTCCAGAATTTTCCAGCGCTTGAGATTGCGGAACGACACTTCGAGGATGTCGAGGTTCAGCGTCGGATCGAGATCGTTGCCGTAGGGCCGCTCGCCGGCGAGATTGTCGATCCAGGTGGCGACGCCGCCTTCGTAATCGATGTTGTCGTTGAGCGGCACGGTGACGCGCGGCTCGTTGACGCCCTCGCGCACCTGGTAGCCGGCGTAGAAATCGAGCAGCGGTTGGGCGAGGATCGGATCCTCGCAGCCGGCCTGCGTCGCGGCCGAGAGCGAGCACGCCGTGGTGTCGCAGTCCGGCACGTAGACGCCGAAGCCGAGATCCTGCTTGATCTGCGCGAAAAAGCGGGAGAAGCGCGGATGCGGCGCCGGCGCGAGCGCGGTGATGACGTCGAAGCGATGGCCTTCGCTGCTTCGCACCTCCTCGCGACTGATGTTGATGCAGAAGTCGACCATGTCGGCGATCGCGGCCTGCGCGGCAGTGGCGTCGTCGGGCGAGGCGAGGCCGGTCTCGCGATAGGCGAGCAGCGCCTCGATGAAAAAGGCGTCGTAGTAGGCCGAACGGTGGCGGATCTGCACCGGCTCCCACATCGGCTCGGCGATGCCCCTCCAGGGCGGATTGATGATGGCGCCTGCGCTCGAGCGCGCGATGAAGACGCGCGCCAGATTGAACAGCAGTGAGGAGTTCTTGTAGCCGCGCGAGTTCAGGCCGGTCAGCGCCATGATCAGCTCGCGACCGCGCAGGTCTGGATCGCCGATCAGGTTGAACGCGGCGAAGGTCGGCAGAAAGCCGTTCTGGCGGTAGCTGCGCAGCAGATGATGGGCGCAGTCGCGGATCACGTTGTCGATCTCCGCCAGCGCCGGCGCCGCACCGTTGAACGGCATCGGTGGCGGCTTGGGATGGTCGAGCGCGATGGTATCGAGGAGGTCGGCGACGGGGCGGCCGACCGCCTCCCAGTCGGGTTCGGCGTCGTCACGGGCGCGGGTCAGCGCCGCGCGCAGCCCGCTGAGCCTTGTCTCCTCGAGCAACTCGGGCAGGCCGGCGCGGCGGAGCAGCGCCCGCAGGGCGGGATTGCCGAGCGCGGTCTTGTAGAATTTTGCCAGATGCGGATCGCCGGTGGCCGGGTCGGCCAGCACAGGATCGCAGACGTCGTAAAGCGAGGGGCCGTCCTTCCGTGCCGTCAGGGCGCGGAAGGCGTGCCCGGCGAAATAATGAAAGCTCATGAATGACCTGGTCGCGCGGGGCCTTGCCGGGGTTCACGGCACGCCGTCCCGGCAGCGCGCCTATGTCTCCGCAAGTGTTTGAAAAGTGTCACGAATTCGTGGGGAACACAAATGTGACTTATGTCACATAAAAATCCGTCACGGAGGCTGCCCCTTTAGCCCCCAAAAGGCGGCGAAAAGGTGCAAAAATTCGCATCGGGGCTGACGTGAATTAACCAGTATATTCAGTGGTTTATCTAAAAAGAGGGGCAATCTATTGCCCCGGGGGCGATATCCGGTTAAGGGTTTGTTTGGTGCGGCGCCGCAAATTGCGCGCAATTCGGGGACACACCCCCGGCCAATCCCTCAAACCTAAAGACGCCATCGCGCTACTCGGACAAGTACGCGCGTCGCGATGGCTCCTGACAGGAATGAACCGAGATGAATGTAAGGCAGCTCGACATTTCCCGACGCACCATTGCGGTCGCCGCCGCCCTGATCGGCACGGTGTCGCTGGCGATCGGCGCCCACGCTGCCCTGAACATGCGCGCCCTCGATGCCGCGAAGGCGGTCTCGACCGTTGAGGTCACCGGTTCCGTCGGCCACACCTCGCGCCTCGCCCTCGTCATCGGCAATGGCCACTATCCCGATGCCAATGCGCCGCTATCGCAGTCGATCAACGACGCGCGCGCGCTGTCGTCCGCGCTGCGCAAAGGCGGCTTCGACGTCGACATGGTGGAGGACGCAAGCAAGGATGACATGGTCCGCGCCGTCAATCGCCTCAAGTCGAAGATCACGCGCGACAGCGTCGTCATGCTGTTCTTCGGCGGCTACGGCGTGCAGGCCGGCCGCGAGAGCTACATGCTGCCGGTCGACGCCGTGATCTGGAAGGAAAGTGACGTCCGCCGCCACGGCGTCTCGATCGAGAGCGTGCTCGAGATGATGAAGGAGCAGGGCGCCAAGGCCAAGCTCGTCGTCGTCGATGCCTCGCGCCGCAACCCCTATGAACGCCGTTTCCGCTCCTACAGCCACGGGCTGGCGCCGATCAGCGCATCCGACAACGCGCTGATCCTCTCCTCCGCCTCGCCCGGCAAGGTCGCCGACGACGGCAGGGGCGAGCACAGCGTGCTGGTCGGCGAACTCCTGAATAACCTCAATGCGCAGGGCAGCGCCGAAAGCGTCTTCAACAAGACCCGCGTCGCGATCTCCCGCGCCTCCGAAGGTGACCAGGTCCCGACGGTGTCGTCCTCGCTCCTGGAAGACGTCCAGTTCGACCAGGCCGGCGGCTAGTCTCTCGCCGCAATTTGTAGCGCTGCATTTTGCAGGGTGGGCAAAAGGCGCAACGCGCCGTGCCCACTGGTGGGCACGCTTCCGCCTTCTCTTCGAGCTACGGCGGACAAGCCGCTTTGCCCGCCCTACGAAGTTGCGCGTTACTTCGTCTCTGCGCTCGCCATCACCGGGCGCACCGGGTCGCCTTCGCGCAACAGCGCGCCGGCGCGGGCGACGACGATGTCACCTTCGTTGACGCCGTCGCGGATCTCGATATTGCCGCCGGACATCAGTCCGATCTCGACGCGCTTGGTCTCGACGCGGTTGCGACGGATGAGCTGAACCACGGTGCCGGCGGGACTGTACTGCACGGCGGTGAGCGGGACGGCGACATTACAGCTCTGCCCGGTCTTGATCAGCGCGCGCCCGCTGGAATTCAGCAGCAGCCGTCGCGGCGTCGAGATGCCGATATAGACCATGCCCTGCTGGATGTTCGGCTCGACCGTCGGCCCGATCTTGCGCACCTTGCCGTCGATGTCGCCGGCACCCGCGATGCGCACGGTGGCCGGCTGGTTCACCGCGAGCTTCTTGATGTCGGCGGTGGCGACGAGGCCGACGAGGTCATATTCGCTGCGCGCCACGATCGAGAACAGCGCTTCGCCGCGTGCCGAGGCCGGCGCGCCAATCTGCGCGGTCGAGGCGGAGATCACGCCGGCGACCGGCGCCGTCACCTGGACTGTGCCGCCTTCGGGCAAGGCCAGCCGCGCCAGCACCTGGCCGGCGGTGATGGTGTCGCCGGCTTCCGCCAGCACCTCCGTCACCTTCAATCCGGGACGCTCGGGCCGCACCGAGGTTTCCTCGCGCGCGATGATCGTGCCGCTCGCCTCCACGATATCGGAGAAGCAGGACTTTGCCGCCTTCAGCACCGTGACGGCCGGGCCCTTCGGCGCCTCCTCATCGGCGGCCCGGGCCGGGAGGGGCCCAAGAAAAAGGCCAAGCCCCAGTGCGATGGTCACGGGAAACAGGGTTTTGCGAGATTTGCGGGTGCAATGACGCATCGGACTAATCCACGGGATCAAACGCTTCACTCGATAGCAGATGGCGGGGGCACAGACCATGGCGCACGGGTGCCACAGCAGGATCGATTGCCGCGGGGTGTAGTCCACGGCAAGCCTTTGATTAGTCGCGGAATTGAAGATCAGGTTCGGCGCCTCGCGCCATCCGTCAGCGGCGTTCGCCGAGCAGCCTGCCGGTCGTGCGATTGATCAGGTGCAGGCGCGCGCACGCCGGACACGTCACCGAATCGTGCGTATCCTTGGCATCGGTCGGCTCGGCCACAAGCCGATGCTGAACGTTCATGCCGGTCTGCGGGCATTTGAAGACAATATGACGGTCCATCGCGTGTCGGAATATGACCGCGGCGAGCCGCGACCGAAACTACGGATGATTGCGTAGGTCGGTCGCAGCTCCCGTACTCTTACGGCAGCGTGACGAACTCCACCCAGTTCGGCTTCTTGCCGGTCGGATAGGACTTCAGCTTGGTTAACGCGCCGCTGGCCTGGTCGATGGCGTAGACCGACATGCCGTCGGACAATTCGCCGACGGCGGCGAGATAGCGGCCGGTGGGATCGATGTTGAAGCCGCGCGGCTGCTTCTCGGTCGGCACAGTTCCGACCGTGGTGAGTTTGCCGCTTGCCGGATCGATCTTGTAGGCGGTGAGCGTGTTGGTGGTGCGCTCCGAGGCGTAGAGGAAGCGGCCGTCGGGCGTAACATGGATGTCGGCGGCCCAGGGTTTGCCGGTGAAGCCTTCGGGCAGCGCCGTGGTCCGCTGGATCTCGCTCCACGCGCCGGTCTTGGCTTCATAGCTGAATGCCGCGACGTCGCCGTTCAGCTCGTGGATCAGATAGATATATTTGCCGTTGGGGTGGAATACGAAGTGCCGCGGGCCCGATTTCTCAGGCACCTTGTAGACCGGCGGATCGCTCGGCGTCAGCTCGCCGGTGGTTGCATTGAAGGCGAAGGCGAGCACCTGGTCGGAGCCGAGATTGGTCGCAAACGCGAAGCGGTTGTCGGGCGAGGGGATGAAGGCGTGCGCATTCAGCCCGGTCGGAATCACCTGCTTGGGCTCGCCGACGACGCCGGTATCAAGCAGCGGATTGAGCGCGACCTTGTTGCCGCCATAGGAGGCGCTGAGCACGAACTTGCCGGTGCGATCGGTCATGACATAGGCCATGCTGTCGGCGAGCGGCCCGTTGCCGATATGCTTGAGTGTGCCGGTCTTCTGATCGATCGCAAAGCTCACCGCCGAGAACGGCTGCGAGCGCACGCCGGCAATCAGCACGCGGTGATCGGGCGTCACCGCCAGCGGCGTCGAGGAGCCAGGCTTCTCGATGCCTGCGAAGGGCGCGGTCTGCACCGCGCTCATTTCGCCCTTGTCGTCGATGCGGAAGACCGAGATGTCGTTGCTGTCGGCATTGCCGACATAGGCGAAAGTGTCGGCCATGCCGGCGCTTGCTCCGAATTGGGTGGCGAGAATGACGGCGCATGCCGTCAGCGGCAGTTGCAGGGCAATACGGCGGGTCGGTCGAGACATGAGGCTTCCTCCAGCTTTCCAAAATCGCCATTGCCGTCCGGCAAGGCTTTTCTTGGTTCCCGCGAGGATACAAGGCTGCCTGCCATTCCACCAAAATCCAGTTTGGATCGATCGATGTCGGAATTGTATCAGTCGGGCGTCGCAAAGCCGGTCCCGCGATGCCAATCAATAGGGTGGGCATGAGTGTGGGGCAGGCCTTTCGAAAGAGGAGCTTGACCATTGCCCCGCGAAAACGATCTTGAAGGCAAGCCCGACATGGGCGGCGAGCATGGCGGCCAGGCCGGCCAGCCGAAATCTCCGCCACGCCCAAAAACCAGCCAGCGCGATGAAGATGTGATGGCAAAGCATCGGAGCCATCAAACCGATCAGAGGCCGCCGCCGACCAACAGGTGACAGTTCGGCAAGAGATTGGCCTCAGGATACGGGACAGGGTTGGTTCAAGAACTGGTCCAAGGGTTGATTCTTGAGTGCGCTCACAGGCCGCAGCAAAAGAGGAACGGCATCGTCGTTCGGCTGTTCTAGAATTCCTGCATGCGGCGGGAGGTTTTTGCGGAGGCTGACGTGTTTTGGATTTATTGGGACACCGCCTGGTCGATCATCATTAGCGGCATCATGTTCGCGACCATCGTCGCGCATCCCGATGCCGAGTTCGCGGAAGTGCGCGCGGCGAAACGGTCCTGAAGATCGCGCTGCGTCCTGGCTGCGTGTCTCCGTAGTTCTGCGGAGTTTGCCCTTCCGCGCGTCATTATTCGACGCCACGGCCTTTGCCGGCATCGAGGTGAACCAAATCTTAGGAGCGCGACGGTATTTTTCCGCATCTTTTTAAAGGATGCGGCCCCGCAATGAAATTGTTCGGCAATCCCTCCATTCGTTCGGTTCTCGGCGCCATCATCGGCATCCTCGGCCTGTTTCTGATCGCCCAGCTCGCGACCGGACTCTATGGCGCCGTTGAGCGCAACGCCACGGCGCAGAAGCTCGAGCGCTTTGCCGGCACCGACCAGCAGCTGTTTGCGACCCTGCTCGGCTTTCGCTTGGAGCGCGGCACCTTCCTGTCGGCGCTGCTGGCGGAGGGGCCGGCCAACGCCAATGCCGACAATCGCATCGCCACCAACCGGCAATCGTCGGAAGTCGCCTATAAGATCGTGCTCGAGCGTCTCGAGGGCGTGACCGATTCCCGTCTCGCCGGCGCCCTGAGCAGGCTGGTCGCAATCCACGATGCGCTCGTGTCGCTCCGGCCCAAGGCGGAAGCCGCCATCCACCAGGCGAGAGCCGAGCGCGACACGAAGCTCGCCGACGATTTCCGCAAGACCGCGCAGGACTATCTCGACGGGATTCTGGCGCTGACGGGTGAGCTCGAGAACGCGCTGAAGCTGAGCGATCCCGTGGTCGATCATCTCCTGGGCGTGAAGCAGTCGGCCTGGGCCGCGCGCAATTTCGGCGGCCTGATCGCGATCCGCCTGGAAGCCGCGGCGGCCAGTGCAAAACCCTGGAGCGCCGCCGACATGGTCGGCGCCGCCGAGGATACCGGCCGTGCCAAGCAGGCCTGGAGCCAGGTGCTGGACGCAGCCGGCCGCGCCGACGCGCCCGCCGGCCTCACCGACGTGATCGCGCGCTCGAAGCAAGGCGAAGCCGCCGCCATGGTCGAGCGCCAGCAGGGATTCATCAAGGCGCTGAGCAACAACCAGACGATCGACATCAAGGTCGAGGACCTCTCCAAGCTCAACACCGCCATCCTCAACTCCAGCGTCGAGGCCGGTCAGGTTGCGCTTGCCGAGATGGTCGCGCGCGCCGGCCAGCAAATGAGCTCGGCGAAGTGGAGCCTGGTGTTCAACGGCGCGATGATGCTGGTCGCGCTCGCCATCACCGTGTTCGGCTTCATCCTCGTCAACCGCCGCGTCAGCGTCCCGATCCGCAAGCTGACCCAGGCGATGCAGCGCCTCGCTGAGCGGGACTATGCGATCGAACTCGCCGGCATCGAGCGTGGCGACGAGATCGGCGAGATGTCGCGCGCGGTGTCGGTCTTCAAGGAGAACATGATCACGGGCGATCGCCTCGCCGAGGAGCAGGCGGACGAGCAGGGTCGGAAAGAGCGGCGCCAGCTTGCTGTCGAGCGGCTGATCGGAGAGTTCGAGAAGACCGTCACGGCATCACTGCATACGCTTGCCTCGGCGTCCGGCGAGCTGAACGGTACCGCGCAGTCGATGTCGTCGACCGCCGAGCAGGGCTCCTCAAAAGCGGCCTCCGTTGCGTCCCTCTCGGGTGATGCGTCATCCAACGTGCAGACCGTTGCCGCTGCCACGGAAGAGTTGTCGGCCTCGATCGCCGAGATCAGCCGCCAGGTCGCGGAATCCTCGAGTATCGCCGGCGCTGCCGCGGCGGAAGCCGATCGTACCAATGGCGAGGTGCAGGCGCTGGCGGACGCCGCCCAGCGCATCGGCGATGTCGTCGAACTGATCACGGGCATCGCAGAACAGACCAACCTGCTGGCGCTCAACGCCACCATCGAGGCCGCGCGCGCCGGTGAAGCCGGCCGCGGCTTTGCCGTGGTCGCAGCCGAGGTGAAGAATCTCGCCACGCAAACCGCGAAGGCGACTGAAGAGATCACCGGCCAGGTCGCCGCAATCCAGGGCGCGACGCGTTCGTCGGTGACCGCGATCCAGTCGATCGGCACCACCATCCAGCGCGTCAACGAGATCGCGGCCGCGATCGCCGCCGCGGTCGAAGAGCAGGGCGCCGCCACGCGCGAGATTGCCCGCAACGTGCAGCAGGCCTCCCAGGGCACCACGGAAGTCTCGCGTCACATCTCCGGCGTCTCGCAGGCCGCCGGCCAGACCGGTGCGGCCGCCGGCGAGGTACTCGATTCGGCCAAGATGCTGTCGCGCCTCTCGGACGACCTGAAGCGCGAGGTCGATCGCTTCGTCGAGGATCTCAGGGCGGCGTAGTTTTGCAGTGCGGTAGGGTGGGGTAGCCGGTCACGTTCTCGCTTGCTCAACAGGCGACAGCGCAAGGCGTAACCCACCGCTTGTCTCGTACGCGGGATGATGGGTTACGCCGGCGCCTGTCATCGGGTCGCGCTTCGCGCGGACCCGGTGGGCCAACCCACCCTACGAATCCCGCGAAGCCTCACGTCATGCTGCCGGGCATGAAGCAGCGGATCAGCGTGCGGCCGTTGACGTAGTACGGCCAGACCATGGTGCGACCGGCGCGGTTCGGCTCGGTGATCACGGTGTCGTCGGGCACCTCGACCCACATGCCTTCGAGACGAACGCGGTAATGGCCTTCCCTGGTGTCCCAGTCGGCATCGGCTACCGCGGTGCCGTCGGCGTCCCCGCAGCACGGGCCACCGCCTTTGCTGTGCAGGCTTTCGAACCAGCCTTTGAGGGGGGAATTTGCAAACTGGCCGTTGTCGCGGCCTAGTGCGGGGGCGCCGATCAGGGCAAGCGCCGCAACGAGAGGCAGTAACCGATAGCCGACAGACATCCTTTCGCCTCTTGAGTTTCGCACGCAAAAGACCGTCCGGCCCCCGGAGGCCCGGTGCGCACGTGATGTATTTTCGGCTGACACCCCCCGGCTGGACCGTTCCGCATCAGCGATTGCGACAACCCGCGGCTCGAAGCTTTGATCCTATTTGGGAACGCGCATCACTGCGGCCCTATCGGTCAGAAGTTGTGACCGATTGCCGATCGTCCATTTTGCCGACTTGATGCGCGCGCGAATTGAGCGCAGTTTGCGTTCGTGATTTGTCGTGAAGGGCTTTAAGGGGCTTTGGGATTCATGGTGATCGCATCGAAGGCGACAATCGCCGTTTGCTCATTCCTGCTGGTTGCGGCCGGGGGTACAGCGATCGCTGTCGGCACCGGTGGGCTGTGGCAGGCTTTGCGTGGCCAGCCCGAGGCCAAGGTCGCCGACGGCAATGCCGAATCCAAGCCGGAGGCCCGGACGGCACGCGCGGCGCCACCCACATTCCTGCCGCCGAGTGCGCCGTCCGTCGCACCGTCAGCGTCGCCCAGCAATGACGTCGCCAATGCGCTCGGCAAAGCCGAGACCGCGCTTGCCGATCTGCCGACGCCAACCGCTCCGCCGCCCACTGCCAGCGAGGAGACCGGACCGCGCTTCGATGTCGCTCGCGTCGATGACGACGGCGAGGCGGTGATCGCCGGTCGCGCCGCGCCGGGCGCCCGCGTCGAGCTGCTGCGCGATGGTGAGAGCCATGCATCCGCAGTCGCCGATGCGTCCGGCCTGTTCGTGATGACCCCGCCCAAGCTGCCGCCGGGCAGCTACAAGCTCAGCCTGCAATCGACTGCGCCGGACGGCAGCGTGACGAAATCGAGAACCGACGTTCCCGTGACGCTGAACGCGATGGCGCAGCCACCGCGCGCCGCACAAGCGCGTACCGATGTCGCCAAGGTTGCAAAGGATACGCCCGCTGCCAAGGAAGTGTCTGCGAAGGAAGACAGTCCGGCGGCACCGCCGGCCGCATCGCCAAGCACCGCACAATCGGTTCTGGCACTCGCCGCCGCATCGCCCGTCGAGAAGGGCCCGTTGCGCTCCAGGGTGGAGGCGACGGGGGCGATTGCCAACAGCCGCATCGTCATCCGAGGCGACAGCCTCTGGCAGATCAGCCGCCGCGCCTATGGCGACGGCCTCAACTACGCCCTGATCTACAACGCGAACCGCGACAAGATCCACAACCCGGACCGGATCTATCCCGGCCAGACATTCGTCTTGCCGCGCAAGGCAAGGTGAGGGGTTCTCGCTCCGTAAATTGTAGGGTGGGTTACTGAGCGCGGGAACTTTCTGTTCCACTGCGCGTCATTCTCGTTGTGACGAGATGCGGCTCGACCCGGAGACTTGGTGCTGAGGAGTGAGCCAGGGTGACCATCATGTCGAAATCCCGCTTTGGATTTGCGGCCGCCGGGATCGCGCTGGTCGTTCTCGCGCTGCTGCCTGACGTGGCCGAGGCCGGCTTCGGGCTGCGAGTCGGCGGCCCGCTTGGTGTGGCACGCTTTGCGATGGCGCGTATGCTCGGGGTTGCCGGCATCCGCCACATGCGTTTGGCGGCGCGGCGCGGCCATGCCCGGATGGCGGCGCTGCATCCGCAGGATCTCCGCTCTGCCGCGGACGCCGTCCGCCCGACCGTTCGGGCCCAGCTCACGGCCGTTGCGGCGCTGGCCGGCTGGCGCGGCGGGCGCGCCGAGCAGGGCTGGTGGCAGCACGCCGACGGGACCTATGGCTGGGTCGGCCCCCTGTTCTGGCCGTTCGCCGATGACGACATCACCGATTTCACGATGCGCGGCGACGGCACCGCGCTGTGGGCTTATGGCTATGGCGATATCTATGCCGCGATCTTCGCGCCCTATGCCCCGACCGAGCTCGCCGCCTACACGGCGACCGGCCGTCGTCACCGCAGGGTCCCCGAGCTCCAGCAGCTCTGCGACACCGGCGATGCCGTGGGCCTTCCGATCGATGCCATCCTGCGCACGGTGCAGCCGAACGAGGTCCAGCGCGCCGGCCTCGACGAGCTCGCAAGTGCGTGGGGCTCGGCTGGTGCGACGATCCGCTCATCCTGCCCGACCGATGCGGCCGCCAATGCGATCGATCGCTTCGCGCTGATGCAGCGCCGCCTCGAGGCGATGATCAACGCGGTGGATGCGGCCGCACCATCGCTCGCAAAATTCTACGGCCTGCTCGACGACGAGCAGAAGTCGCGCCTCAACGCGCTCGGCAAGGACAGTCGCGCGAATGCTGCCGAGACCAAGCGCAAGGAGATGCAGGCCGCGGCGTGCAAAGCGCCCGCTGAGCCCCCGAGCGACGAGCAGGCCCAGCGCCAGTACGAGCAGCTCGTAAAGCAGCAGTGGCCGGCCGACGAGATCGGTGCTGCCCTTCGCCTCGACGATACCAAGCGCGCTGCGCTGGAGGTGCTGCAAGACACCACCATGCGCACCATGGAGGCCTTGTCCCCCTGTCCGCCGCAGAACCTGCACACCCCTCAAGCTCGCCTCAAGGCGGTGAAGGCGCGGCTCGATGCCGTGCTCGAGGCGGTGAAGACCGTAGGCGACGCGCTCGACGATTTCGAGTGGGGGCTCTCCGACGAGCAGAAGACGCAGTTCGAGGCGATGGGGCTGAAGCGGGGCGTGTGAGCAGCGGAGAGGTGCGGGCTGTCGCCACGTGGACACTCTTCTCCCTCCGCCTTGCGGCAGGGCTATCGCATTTGATGTGAGAGCTCGAGGCGTTGAAGCTTCCAGATCGTCGTGGCCGGGCTTGTCCCGGCCATCCACGCCTCGCCCCGGCACCAAGAACGTGGATGCCCGGGACAAGCCCGGGCATGACGACCTCGTGAATGCCTATATGCGATTGCCCTGCCCGCAAGGGGGGAGGGAATGCAGCGGAGGCGACGTTGTCGAGCCTGCGCGCTACCCGCACGCCCAGTCGAACTTCATGTCCTTGAAATCGAGCTGCGCGTTGCCACCGCCGAAATTGTAGCCGCCGAACTCTTCCTCGAACTCGATGTAGAACGGGCTCATCTCCGGCACCCACTGGTTGGGTCGCATGGTCCCGCCAAGATGATTGTTGCCGTGGTTCTTGGCCCAGTCGTGCTCGCGCCAATTCTCCAGCCTGCTCGCATCGCCGACATAGTAGTAATAGGGCTGGTAGCCGGTGGGTTCGCCTCGCCAGAGATGTTCGTCTCGGGGCGCCTTGCCGGCGTTGGGGTCGCGCTCGCGCGGTTGCAGCGCGATCGCTCGGTTCTCGGCGAGATTGGCGCGCGGCGGGCCGGCGAACATCTTCTTCGCGTAGGGGGCGGCGTCTTCGTGAAAGGCGCTGGCCCCGCCGACGTCGAGCCAGCGCGGCCGCTCTAAGGTCGCGAGCGCAAGCGGTGCCGGCGGGATCGCGAAGGCGCCGACATATTCGCGCGCCGTCAGCAGAAGCGCGGCATATTCGTAATCGAGAATGTCCGTCATGCGGGCGAGGCGCGGGTGTGAGGGGTGTGCTAGCACCGCCTCGCGGATTTCAGGATCGTCCGGCGCGCCGCCGCCATTGTGGTCAAGGGCGGGCGCGAAGAACGACAGCGCGACGATGTCATCGCCATGCACGCGATAGTCGTCCGGCAGCTTCAAGGTGAAGCCGTGCATCAGCGGATAACCGGAAACCGGATCGAGCGGCCACTGCTCGCTGGCGATACCCGGCGGCAGGCCGAATACCCAGCCATTGTCGCTTTGCCGATCGGCGGCGCGATCCAGCATCTGCAAATCATAGGCGCGCGAAGGCGGGGCAAGCGTCACGATCGATCTCTTCATGCGAACGCCTCGCGATCGAGGCGATCGTTAGTCGTGGGCAGGAGCGGTGAGGTTCGTGGGACGGGGGAGGGAGTTTTGCCGGAGGAGCGCGCCGCGTTCTCAACTGTCGTCGCCCGGCTTGACCGGGCGATCCAGTATTCCAGAGACGGTGGTGATCAATCGAGCAGCCGCGGCGTACTGGATGCCCCGGTCAAGCCGGGGCATGACAGTGAGTGTTTGGCACGCATCGTCGCTCACATCCTCCGCCGCGCCGCCGACGCATCCACGACATTGTCGACTTCGTCGCGCCAGCTCAGGATCTCCATCGCGAGCACGGGGTGATTGAAGCCCTTGAGCTGGAGATCATCGAGCGGGCGGGCTTCGACCCAGGGCTCGACGATGCCGTAGACGCGCCGCGCGACCACGACCTGTCCGGCCTTGGCCTCGTCGCACAGGCGCGAGGCGAGATTGGTGACGCTGCCGATCGCGGCGTATTCCAGTCGCTGCTCGAAGCCGATCTGGCCGAGCGTGGCATAGCCGAGCGCGACGCCGACGCCGAAGCCGAGCGAATGGCCGCGGTTCTTCCATTTCTCGGTCAGCTTGCCGATCGCATCGCGCATCTCGACGGCCATCTTCACCGCGCGCTTGGTGTGGTCGGCAAATTGAAGCGGTGCGTTGAACAGGATCATCACGCCGTCGCCGGCGAAGCGGTCGAGCGTGCCCTCGTAGCGGTGGATCAAATCGCCGAGCGCTGCGTGGTATTCGCGCAGCACGTTCATTGCCTCTTCCGGCTCGGTCGCTTCGGTGAATGAGGTGAAGCCGCGCAAATCGCAGAACACGACGGTGACCTCGCGGCGATGGCTGTCGAGCAGCGCATCATGGCCGTCGGAAGAAGCGATGAGCTGTGCGACCTGCGGGGCGAGGAAGCGTTCGAGCCGCTTGATGCGGCCGATCTCGCCAAGCTGCTTTTCGACGCGCTCTTCCAGCGAGCGGTTCCAGTTGCGGAGCTGCTCGGTCTGCTCCTGCAATTTTGTCGCCTGCTGCTGCACCGTCTCATGGGCGGCCGCAAGCTCGCGGCCTTTGTGGTCGACCTCGGTGAAGAGCCGCGCATTGCGCATCGCGAGCACCGCCTGGTGCGCGAAAGTGCGCATCAATCCGGTGAGGCTGCTTAGGAACTCGCCAGCCGCGCGGCGCAGCACCACCAGCGAGCCGAGCGTGCCCTGCTGGTCGACCAGCGGCACCACGAGCACGGAGTGGAAGCCGGCATTGACCGCGACGTCGCGCAAAGGCTGCTCGGGGGCCTCATCGAGATCGGGAAGCGCGATCGGCTCTCCGCTCCTTGCGGCGTCGCTGAGCAGGCTCGCGCCCTCGTCGATGGCGACATGCGCGCCGTCGGTCGACTTGTCGATGCCATTGGCCTCGACCAGGTTGAACTGGTGCTTCTCGGCATCGTAACCGTAGATCAAGACCGCGTCGGCCTGGGTGATCTCGATCGCGCGTGCGGCAATCGTCGGCAAGACCGCATCGAGATCGAGCGAGGAGGCGACGGCGCGGCCGACTTCCTCGAGAACCTTGAGCTCGTTGATGGACTGCGCGAGGTCGCGCGTGCGTTCCTCGACCTTGGTTTCGAGAACCGAATAGGTCTCCTGGATCTGGCCGGCCATGCGGTTGAACTGGCCGGCGAGCTCCTCCAGCTCATCGGAGGTCTTCACGTCGATGCGGTGGCTGAAATCGCCCTCGCCGAGCCGGTTTGCACCGGCACGCAGCGCGGTGATCGGGATGAGCATGCGCCGCGCCAGCAGCGTGCCGGCGAGGATCGCAACCAGCAGGCCCATGCCGATCAGAAGCGCGACCCGCACCAGCTGGTCGCGGATCGGCGTCAGCGCCTGCGCAGTCGGCTGCTCGAACAGCACCGTCCAGTCGAGCTTTGGCACCTCGCTTGTAGCCGTCAGCACCGCGTGGCCGTTGAAGTCGGCGCCGGAGGACGCGCCATCGCGGTCGGAGGCGATCGCGGCCGCGACTTGCGGCAGTTTCGAAAGGTCGGCGGCGACGTCCGGCCCCTTTGACGATGCCGCCAGCACCCTGCCGTGCGGATCGACCACATAGGCAAACGCAACCTTGCCGACCTGGGTGTCGGACAGCAACTCGGCGAGGAAGCCGAGGTCGACCTCGGCCAGCGTGACGCCGGGCTTGAAGCCGGAATGCGCGACCGAGATCGTCATGAACGGCTCCTGGTCGATGAAATGAGCCGGCGCGTAACTGGTGCCGCGAGCGACGGCGTCGGTGAAGCGCATGTCGCGCGCGTAGTCCGTGCTGCTGCCGCTGGAGACCGCGGCGCGCGACACGCGTTGCACCACCTGGCCCTCGCCGTCGAGCTGGGTGAGCCGGCTCACGGCCGGGACCTGGTTCAGGAGCTGGACATAGTCGGCGCGGCGCTTCTCGATGGTGTCCTGCGAGGCGCGCGTTACCCAGCTGATCTGGCGCTCGAGATCGGACATCGATTGCTCGATGCGCTTGGAGACGGCCTGCGCTTTCTCCTCGAGGCCGTCGGTCAGACTTGTCCTGGTGGCGCGATAAGAGATCCAGGTCTCCATCGCGCCGTTGACCGCGAGCACGAACACGACGAGGCCGACGAGCGAGACGACATATTTGGCGAACAGGCCCTCGCGGAAAAACCAGGTCTTGTCTTTCGCTCCCGCCATCCAGATCCTCACGCGCCACGGCCGATGCTGGGGCTGCGGGCCGTTTTAGCACAGTTCAGCCGCCATGGCGGTAAGCTCGGCCGGCGTGGTTACCCATTGTGGGCTAGGAGAGCCTTCCGCAGGCGTCGAATCGTCGCAGTAAGCAGGGCTTTGCGCTGGCGCGCCGCCCGGAAAAATCACCGGTTAAAGAGCTGGCGTAGCACGTCATTCATCGGCTGGCTGTCCTGCTGTTCGGCGGGCGGGTTGGCGGGCGGGTTGTCCTGGGCCGGCGGCGCCGGTGAGGCTTGCGGCGCCGGTTGCGCCGGCGTTCCGGGTAGGCCGCGGCTGCGGCCGGTGCTGGTCCCGGGGGCACCGCCGGACAGGCCCTGCTGGATCAAATTGCCGATCGCCTCGCCTAGCGCGCCGCCGAGCGGATTGTTTTGCGGCGGCTGTCCTTGCGGATTGGCATTGCCCGCATTGTTTCCGCCTGGGGCAGCGCCGCCGAGACCGAAGCTGCCTAGGATGTTGCCCAGGCCGGCGCCATCGGGACCGAACAGGCCCTTGCCCATCTCGCGCAGCTTTGCATAGGCAGCCTCCGGATTGTCGAGCATGCCCGCCATGTCCGGATAGATTTTTGGCTGCGACCAGGAGCCCTCGATCATCACGGGAATGCCGAAGCCGATGGGATCGGAGGTGCGGCCCTGGCCCTCGGTGGTCATCACCAGTTTCGGCTCGACGCGAAAACCCATCATCTTGGTGTCGAGCGCGATCGTGCCGGCGCCGGTCACACGCACCAGTGGGCCGATCAGGTTGAGATCGGTCGTCACCGCCTGGCCCTTGTCGATGCTGAAGGAGGCTGAGAGCTGCGTCAGATCCGTGCTCTGCTCCTGGCTGTCCTGCCAGCCGGACAGGGTGGACGTGGTCAGCGAGCGGATCATCTGCGCGACATTGATGCCGCGGATGGCGCCGTCCTGGAAATTGGCGAACGCCGTGCCCTGCATGTTCGCCATCAACGCACGCTGGCTGATGCCTGCAGAGCGCACCGCGATCTTTGCCTGCAGCTTGCCGTCGAGCCGGTCGAAATCGGCGAGCCCCTTGAGCAGCGGCAATGCGCGCACGCCGACGAGGTCGGAATGCATGGCAAAGCTCGGCGCGCCGCCGGTCGCATCCAAGATCACCTCGCCGGAGACTTGGCCGCCATAGGCGCCGAGATTGGTCGTACCGGCCTTCAGCACGCCGCCGGCGAGCTTTGCATCGAGCGCAAGAGGTCCAAAACGCGCTTCGCCGATATTGGCCTCGGTCGCCGAGACCCGCATCTGCGCGTCGACATAGTTGAGTCCGGAGATGCTGATCGGCGCATCGCTCCAGGGCTGGCCGGCGGCACCGTCGGCCGATTTCGACAGGGGAATGTCGAGCCGCTGGAAGTCGAGATCGAGCTTGAGCAGCGGCTTGCTGGCGATGTCGACCGAGGCCCAGCCGTTGAACGCGCCTTCGCCAAGCGCGCCGTTGATGCCATTGACCATCACGACCGAGCCGTTGAGCCGAGCCTCGGCGTGGCCGCTGAGCTGCGACTGCAACAGGCTCGGTGCGTCGATGGCGAAGTCGAGCGGGATCGTCTGCCGCTCGACCGGCGCCGCAGGCATCACGGCCTTGATGTCGAACTTGATGCCGTGATCGCCAGCCCGCGCCGTGCCCTTGAGACTGACCTTGCGCTCGGCATTCATGGTCGCATCCGCGTTGATCGCGCTGAGCCGGCTCTCGACACGGTCGCGGGCGACCGAGAACGCCACTTCGCCGTCGGCGACCTTGAGGCGGTCGATGCTGACGTCACCGGCGGCCAGCGGCACCGCCGGCTTCGATGCAGCGGCCGCGTTCGGCCTGCGCTCGCGCAGCAGCGGCTGGTAGAGTACGGGATGGGTGACGACGAGATCGCCGATCTTCGGATGTCCCGACCACACGCTCGCCAGCGACATGTCGGCCTGAACGTTGTCGATGGTGAGGCGATTGATGCCGGTGTGGTCCTTCGGATCCTGGAGCGTGAGGTCGCTCAGCGTCACATTCAGCGTCGGCCATACGCTGACCTTCGTGGTGCCCGCGATCGTCAGGCGGTAGCCGGTCGCGCTTTCTACCCGCGAGGTGATTGCCGAGGTCAGGAATCCGGAGGGGACCCCGATCACCAGCAGAAGCGCGATGACGATGATGACGGCGGCGACCGCAGCGCCGGCGAATTTCACTGCTCTCATGTCGACTTTCCAAACGGAGCGGTATCGAACCCGGCCGGCCCGATCACCCGTCCGTTGCCCGTCAGTCTATCCCGGGAGGGGAAACCGCTCCAAGCTGCCAAAAATAAACAGGAGGTGCTGCAAAGTTATGTGACTTATGACACACTTCTCTCCGCGGGTTTTCCGCGAGTCTGATGTTGATGGTTCCGGGGGAATTGCCAAGGGGATTACCAAGGGGGATTACCAAGGGATTGCAAAGGAAATTGCCATGAGCAAACAGGCCGAATTTGCGGTCATTCTGAAAATGAATCCGATGTTCGCCGACCTCGGTGCGGACGAACTGCAGCGCTTGTCCAATCTCTGCCATACCCAGCATCTGGCGAATGGCGAAGTGCTGTTCCAGAAAGGGGACCCAGGCGATGGGCTGTTTGGCGTCCGCCGCGGCCAGGTCCGGATCGAGACCGGCGCCCCTGATGGCAGCAGGCTGACGCTGAATTTCATGGGACCGGGAGACCTGTTCGGCGAGGTCGCCGTGCTCGACGGCCAGGACCGCACCGCGGATGCGACCGCGGGCGAGGCCAGCGAGCTGTTCGTGCTGCGGCGCGAGGATTTCCTCGCCTTCCTGGAGCGCGAGCCGAAGGTCGCGATCAAGATCATCACGCTCTTGTGTCAGCGCATCCGCTGGCAGAGCGAGCGCATGGAAGAGTCCATGCTCCAGCCCCTGCCGGTGCGGCTTGCCCGCAGGCTGTGCGCCCTCGCCGCCGATTTCGGCTCGGAGGTGCATATCTCGCAGGAGCAGCTCGGCGTCTTCGTCGGCGCCGCCCGCGAAAGCGTCAATCGTCAGCTCCAGGCCTGGCGCAAGGAGGCGATCCTCGACCTGCAGCGTGGTCGGATCCTGCTCAAGAACATGGCCAAGCTGACGTCGATCGCGCGGAATGAATAGGGGTAGGTAACGCCTACTCCGCCGCCGGATGTACGATGCTCTTCGGCACCGGTGTTGCTTGAGCAGGTGTAGCCGCGACCGTCGGCGCAGCATGGTGCTCGTCGGCGTCCGCATCTGCGCTGTGAACGATCAGGCGCTTGCCGAAGCGCCAGCTCAGCGCGCCGATGTCGTCCATCACCATGAACATCGCGGGCACGAACACCAGCGACAGCACGGTGGAGAAGATCAGGCCGCCGATCACCGCGAGCGCCATCGGCGAGCGGAACTCGCCGCCGGCGCCGACCGCGAGCGCGCTCGGCATCATGCCGGCGACCATCGCGATCGTGGTCATCACGATGGGGCGGGCGCGCTTCATGCCGGCGTCGATCATGGCTTCGTCGCGCGGCTTGCCTGCGCGGATCGCTTCGATCGCAAATTCGACCAGCATGATCGCGTTCTTGGTCACGATGCCCATCAGCATCAAAATGCCGATCCACACCGGCGTGGTGAGTTGCTTGCCGGTCACGAGCAGCGCGGCGATCGCACCGCCGATCGAGAGCGGCAGTGAGAACAGGATGGTGATCGGCTGCAGGAAGGTGCCGAATAGCAGCACCAGCACGGCATAGACCATCATCAGGCCGGCGGTGATCGCGGTGGCGAAACCATCCGACAGCTCGTTCAGGCTTTCGGCGTCGCCGGACGGGCTGACCCTGACGCCCTTCGGCAGGCTCTTCATCACCGGCAGCTCGTAGATCTTCCGCGTGGCATCGCCGAGCGCGGCGTGGCCGACGAGGTCGGCGGCGACGGTCGCCTGACGTTCACGGTCGTAGCGGTTGATGGTGGTCGGGCCCTGGTCGAGCTTGACGTCGGCGATGACCGAGAGCGGCACGCCGCCCTTCTCGCCGCGCTCGCCGAGCGGCACCCGCAACTGTTCGAGCGTTTTCAAATTGCCGCGCGCGGCATCTTCGAGCTGAACGCGGACCGGCACCAGCCGGTCGCCGACGTCGAACTTCGCGAGCGCAGGTCCCACGTCGCCGATGGTCGCGACGCGGATGGTCTGCGACAGGATTTCGGTCGAGACACCGAGCCGTGCCGCAAGCTCGGCGCGGGGCTCGACGCGCAGCTCGGGCCGCTCCAGTGCGGTTTCCGAGATCACGTCGGAGATGGTCGGGATCCGCTTCATCTGCGTCGCAAGCTCGCTCGCAACGTTGTTGACGATGTTGGCGTCGACACCTGTGACGACCAGCGAGATCGCGCGCAGGCCGTTCTCGTCGAGGAACCAGAAGCGGATGTCGGGGATGCTCTCGAGCTCCTGGCTGATCGAGGATTCGAGCTCGCGCTGGGTGATCTTGCGCTCGTTCTTCGGCGTATAGTTGATGATCAGGGAGGCGCGCCGGACTTCCTGCGTGCCCGGCGGGACGCGGCCGCCGTCGACGAATATGCTCTTCACCTCGGGCCGCTGGCGCAGCCGCGCGACGATGTTCTCGGTGACCTTCTCGGTATAGGAGAGCTGGGTGCCCGGCGGCAGCTCGATCGCGAGCAGCGATCGCGCACTGTCCTGCGCCGGCAGGAAGCCCTGCGGCAACAGCGTGATGCTCCAGATCGACGCGGCGAAGATGCCGAAGCCGATCAGCACGGTGATGAAATAGTGCTTCACCGACCACGCCACGATCTTGTGGTAGGTGCGCAGCACGCGGCCTGGCGGCGGCTCCTCGTGATTGTGATGCTTGAGGAAATAGGCAGCCAGCATCGGCGTGACGAAGCGCGCGGCGAGCAGCGAGAAGAACACTTGCACCGAGACGGTGATGCCGAACTGCTTGAAGAACTGCCCGGCGATGCCGGACATGAAGCTTGCGGGTGCAAAGATCGCGATGATCGTCAGCGAGATCGCGATGACCGCGAGCCCGATCTCGTCGGCAGCTTCCAGTGCGGCACGATAGGGCGATTTGCCCATGTTCATGTGCCGCACGATGTTCTCGATCTCGACGATGGCGTCGTCGACCAGAATACCGGTCGACAGCGTGATGGCGAGGAAGCTGACGAGATTGAGCGAGAAGCCGAGGAGATCCATCGCCCAGAATGCCGGGAAGATCGACAGCGGCAGCGAGATCGCGGCGATGATGGTGGCGCGCAGGTCGCGCAGGAACAAGAGCACGATGATGACGGCAAGGATCGCGCCCTCGAACAGGGTCGAGATCGCGGCCTCGTAATTGCCCTTGGTGTATTCGACCGAGGTGTCGATCAGCTTCAGGTCGACGTCGGGATAGGCGATCTTGAGCGCATCGATGCGCTTCTGCACGGCGGCGGCGACCACCACGTCGCTGGCGCCCTTCGAACGCTTGATGCCGAGGGCGACGACCGGCTCGCCGTTGAAGCGGGCGAAGGTGCGGCGGTCGGCGATGGTGTCGGTGACTGTGCCGAGATCGTCGAGCCGGACCTCGCCGCCGCCGAACAGCGGGATCATGGTGCCGGCCAGGTCGCTCAGCGTCTTGGCGCCGGCCAGCGTCCGGATCGCCTGATCGTTCTTGCCGATCTCGGCGCGGCCGCCGGCGACGTCGACATTGGTGCCGCGCAGGCTCTGGCTGACATTGACGGCCGTCAGCCCCATGGCCTGCAGCCGGTCCGGATCGAGCGAGACCAGGATCTCGCGCTCGACACCGCCGATGCGCTCGACCTGGGCGACACCGCGCACGCCCTGCAGCGCGCGCTTGACCACGTCGTCGACGAAATAGGAGAGCTGTTCCGGCGTCTTGCCGGGCGAGATCGCGGCATAGGTGACGATCGGCAGGCCGATGACGTCGACGCGCTGGATCAATGGCTCGGTGACGTTCTGCGGCAGGTTGGAGCGCACCCGCGTCACCGCGTCCTTGACGTCGTTCAGCGCGCGGTCGGTGTTGGTTTCCAGGGCGAACTGGATCGTCGTCACCGACAGGCCGTCGGTGATCTGCGAAGTGATGTGCCGCACGCCTTCGACGCCGGAGACCGCGTCTTCAACCGTCTTGGTGACCTGGGATTCAAGCTCGGCGGGAGCTGCGCCGAATTGCGACACCGCCACCGAGATCACGGGGATGTCGGCTGAAGGCAATCGCGTCACCGCGAGCTTGGTGAAGGACACCCAGCCGAGGATCAGGAGAATGATGGAAAAGACGACCGACGGCAGCGGATTGCGGATCGACCATGCCGAGATATTGAGAGCCATCAGCGTACTCGCGATCGATCGAGTTCATCGGCGAAGACGGTCTTGATCTGGTCGCCGTCATGGAGCGAAGAGCCGGCGTCGGCCACGACGATCTCGCCGACGTCGAGACCTTCCAGGATTTCCATTGCGGTATCAGAGGTCAGCCCGACCCGCACCCGTCGCGTCTCGACCGTGTTTCCTTTGACCACCTGGACGGTGAGATGGTCAATGGCGGTCTTGGGAACCGCAACGCCGCAGCTCCGCTTGGCGTCGATGGAGGCGCGGGCAAACATGCCGACCTTCAGTGACGGATTGTTGGCAACGCTGATCCGGACGCGGCCGAGCTGCGTGGCGCGGTCGATCTCGGGCGAGACCAGCCGGACCCGGCCGATCAGATCGGGGGCGTCGTCCCGGCTGATCCGAACCGTCGCGCCGGGATTGAGCTTTGGCATGTGCACGGCCGGCACCTGCGCATCGAGCTCGATCTCGCCGCCGACGGCGATGCGGAACATCGGACCCGCCTGCGGCGAGGCCGGGGCGCCGACGACGGTGCGGACTTCGGTGACGAGGCCTGCGGCGGGTGCCTTGAGCGAGATCGGTCCCTGCGGTCCCGGTCGCGCCGGCTGTCCCGGCATCTGCGGAGGCGGGCTCAGCCGCGCCAGTTCCTGGTTCTCGGTGACGGTGGCGCCTTCGGCGACGAAGAGGTCGGTGACGCGCGATCCTTCCTGGTCGGCAGTCACCACGGCCTCGCGGCGCGGCACGAAGAAACCGGTCACGCGCACCAGATCGGAGAAGCAGGCATTGGTCGATTTGGTCACGACCACGACGGCTTCGCCCGGCGTCTCCTTCACTTCCGGGCGATGGCGGTGCTCGAACCAGTAATAGCCGGCGCCGAGCACGACGATGAACGCCGCGGTTCCCGCAGGCTTGAGGTATTCGGTGATGTTCATCGCCGGATCATCCTGGCCTGGCTCGCTGTCGCCCGCTCGCGGCCCGCCACTGAAAGAGTTTCCCCGAAACGAAGCTGCGTCCCGCAAGGCTGCGGGACGCGCGTCGGACACACGGATTTACCACATCACGACGAGGCACTTGAACAATTGTCGCCGTTACTTGGACGCAGTGGTCTTGTTTTCCATATTGACGACCTGCACCCGGCGATTGACCTCGGCCATCGGCTGGCTCGGATCCTTCAGCTTGCTCTTGCCATAGCCGACGGTGACGAGATCGGCCGCGGGAATGCTGTACTTGTCGATGAGGTAGCGCTTGATCGAGTCGGCGCGGCGCTCCGACAGGTCCTGGTTGTAGCCTTCGCCCCCGGCGGCGTCGGTGTGGCCGGCGACGACGAAGGTCGAGCCCTTGAGGTCGGGATTGGTCAACGCGCGGCCGAGCGCCTGCACGGATGGCATCGACTTGGCGCTGATATTGGCCGAGTTGTAGTCGAAGGTGATCTCGAGATCGATGTTCGGCTTGTCCTTGGCGGCGGCTGCGATTTCCTCGCGTTCGGTCACTGAGAGCGAGCGCGTGGCGCGGCCCCGCACGCTCTGGAGCAATTTGGTCTCGGCGGCGCTCGGCGCCGGATCGGTGGTTTGCGGTCCGATCGAGAGGCCACGCGTCAGGGGCTTCTTCGGTGGCGCGAGCGCCCGGACGATCTGGTCCTCGGTGACGTTGTTATTGGTGTCCTTGTCGTCGCCCGCGAATGCGCTTCCCAGCGGCAGCGTCAGCGCGGCGCTGATCGTGAGGATCGAGAGAAGCGCGGTCACGCCCTTTGCAGCCAATCTCATTGCCAGTCCCTCCTGCAAAAATTCCTGCAACAAGCCCGGAAGCGCCCTTGCGGCATCCTTCCCTTGGTCTCCGCAGAGCTCTCGGGGGTTCGAGGCGCGTCGCCCCGAATCTCAAAAAAATGTCAACGGACTCCGTAACTTGCGAACTCCTGGACGATGTTCGGATCCATCGCCTTGGCATTCGCAATGTCCAGCGCGCCTTCCGGGGCCGAGCCGTTGCGCTGCTTGGCAAGCCCCCGCCCATAGAGCGATGAGGTCAGGCGCGGGTTGATCTTCAGTGCCGCATCGAAATCCGAGATGGCGTTCTTCACCGCCCCCGATTTCAGGTTGACCAGGCCGCGGCTGTCCAGCGCATCGACGAAGTTCGGGCGCAGCCGCAAGGCCTCGTTGCAATCCTTCAGCGCGCCCTGGAGGTCGCCGATCACGGTACGGGTCCAGCAGCGGTTGTTCAGGGCCTCGACGTCCTTGGGATTGATCCGGATCGTGTCGTCGAAATCCTTGATCGCAAGGTTATAGGCGCCCTTGCTGGCATAGACCTGGCCGCGCCGGTAGAGCGCGTTCACGTCGTCAGGGTTGGCCGCAATCTTGGCGGTCAGGCTCTTGATGGTCGGGTCGTCCGCCAGCGTGGCCTGGCTCGGTCCGGTGTCGCCGGTATTGGGACTGGTGCCGACGTCGGCCGGCTTGGCCGGCGGCTGCGGCGGGGGAATAGCCGCATCAACCTGCGGCTTCGGTGACGGTGCAGGAGCGGGGGAAGGCGCAGGAGCGGGGGGCGGAGCAACATTCGCTTCGACCTGCGGCTTCCCCCGCTCCTGCAC
>NZ_JBANBJ010000075.1:0-42920 GCF_059803515.1 Bradyrhizobium sp. UFLA05-125
GCGCCGCGCATTGGCGTCGGGGCGGAACAGGTTCACGCCGCCGTCGTCGCGCTTGTAGGCCTTGAGGCCCTCGAAGATCTCTTGGGCGTAGTGCAGGACGGCGCCGGCCGGATCGAGCTGGAAATTGGCACGGGCTTCGACGTGCGCATCATGCCAACCGCCCTTGGCCTGGCTGTAGCGGACCACGGCCATGTGGTCGGTGAACACCCGGCCGAAGCCAGGGTTTTCAAGCTTTGCCATGCGCTCCGCCTCGGAGGTCGGAGTGGTGGCAGGCTGGATTTCAAATTTCAGACTCATTTTTCCCTTGCCTCCCGCTGTCGCAATCGGCGCGCGGAATCGCGCCGGCCTGCCTCTTTCGGGCTTGATAAACTTAACCAGGTCTGGCCCCGACCGTGACCAGCCTTGTTACGGCCGGTTTCCCGTGGCCAGCATGTCGCGACAGGACATGCTTTTGCGGAGGGCGGAAGTCCAGTATGTTTTGCCGACATGCCGCTCGACAATCGCACGGTAGATCTGGTCCGGCCGGCGCTGCCTGTCCGGCACTTCCCCGGCCGCTTTGGACAACATCATTCCCGAACGAAGCGATCTAAAATTTCGTCCGGGCCGATCGTTTTGTAACATTGAACCCAAGATACGTCAATATGCCTGACATAAATTTCGCACACCCCTCCCCCGATGCCGCCGAGACCAAGCCGGCAGCAAGCGATGCGGGCAATTTGCGCTGGGATATCATCGAGCTCCTGTTCTTCGCCTATCGCGATTTCGTTGGCGATCCCGACCAGGAACTGGAGGCGTTCGGCTTCGGCCGGGCCCATCACCGCGTCATGCATTTCGTCTACCGCTATCCCGGCCTCAAGGTCGCCGACCTGCTCGACGTCCTGCGCATCACCAAGCAGTCGCTCGGGCGCGTGCTCAAGCAACTGCTCGATGAGGGCTATATCGTGCAGAAGACCGGCGATAACGACCGCCGTCAGCGCCTGCTCTATGCGACACCGAAGGGCGAGGCGCTGGTGCAGAAGCTCGCCGGACTCCAGACCACGCGAATCAACCGGGCACTCACCGAGATCGGCCCGCAGGACGCCGAGACCGTGAAACGCTTCCTGCGCGCGATGATCGACCGCGAGGATCCCGACAAGGTGCTGGAGACGATCTTCGCCAACGTCAACCAAGCCACAAAGGAGTGACCGTGCCGCTCGCAGCCACGCTCGCCCGTCCGCCGGTGGAGCCCGCCGACGACGCACCGCATATCCTGCTCGTCGACGACGACCGCCGCATCCGCGATCTTCTGTCGCGCTTCCTCGCCGCAGAAGGCTATCGCGTTTCGACCGCCGCCAGCGCGAGCGATGCCCGCGCCAAGCTCATGGGCCTGCATTTCGATCTGTTGATCCTCGACGTCATGATGCCCGGCGAGACCGGCTTCGAACTCGCCCGCTTCATCCGGACATCCTCCTCGGTGCCGATCGTGATGCTGACGGCGCGCCACGAGGCGGAAGCCCGCATCGAGGGCTTGCAGATCGGCGCAGACGACTATGTGGCAAAGCCCTTCGAGCCGCGCGAGCTTGCACTGCGTATCAACAACATCCTCAAGCGTACCGCCCCGCCGCAGGTCACCACGATCGAGAAGATCGCGTTCGGCCCTTACGTCTTCCATCTCGATCGCGGCGAATTGCGCCAGGGCGAGGAGGTCATCCACCTGACCGACCGCGAGCGCGAGATGCTGCGCATCCTCGCGGACAGCCAGGGCGAGACGGTGCCGCGCGCAGCCCTGACCGGCAATGGCAGCGTCAACGAGCGCGCGGTCGACGTGCAGATCAACCGTCTGCGCCGCAAGATCGAGCGTGACCCCGCCAATCCGCTGTTCCTCCAGGCGGTGCGGGGCATCGGCTACCGGCTGGTGGCCTCGCCATAGAGACCGGATGAAGCGGACGCGATGAGTACAATCGATACCGGCCTGACGCTGCTGAGGAGCGCCGCCGACCGCGTGTCCGCAGCCAATGGCTGGATGGGCAACGCGTTCAAGGGCTGGATGCCGACCGGCCTCTATGCCCGCGCACTCCTGATCATGATCGTCCCGATGGTGGTGCTGCAATCGGTAGTCGCCTTCGTGTTCATGGAGCGGCACTGGAACACGGTGACACGAAGATTGTCGGCAGCGGTGGTGCAGGACGTCGCCGCGCTGATCGACGTCTACAAGGGCTATCCGCAGGA
Organism: Bradyrhizobium sp. UFLA05-125; assembly: GCF_059803515.1. Classification (NCBI taxonomy): domain Bacteria; kingdom Pseudomonadati; phylum Pseudomonadota; class Alphaproteobacteria; order Hyphomicrobiales; family Nitrobacteraceae; genus Bradyrhizobium; species Bradyrhizobium sp. UFLA05-125. The sequence goes on from NZ_JBANBJ010000075.1 coordinate 2,209, forward strand.
CAAGGACCGCGACCAGATCCGACGCATCGCCCAGCAGCGATTGGGGCTGGTGGTGGACTTCCTGCCCGCCGGCGACATGCCGCAGCCAGGACCAAAGCCGTTCTTCTCGCTGCTCGACCAGACGCTCTCGGTGCAGCTCGGCCGCCAGATCGGACGCCCGTTCTGGATCGATACCGTCGGCCGCTCCAACGTCGTCGAGATCCGCATCCAGCTCGACGACGCCATCATGCGCGTGTTCGCGCAGCGTAGCGCGGCTTATGCTTCGAACTCGGAGATTTTCCTGTTCTGGATGGTCGGCACTTCGTCGATCCTTTTGATCGTTGCCGTGCTGTTTCTGCGCAACCAGATCAAGCCGATCCTCAAGCTTGCGGACGCTGCCGAAAGTTTTGGCAAGGGCCGCGATGCGCCCCACTTCCGCCCGCGCGGTGCGCGCGAGGTCCGGCGTGCCGCAATGGCGTTTCTGGAAATGAAATCGCGCGTCGAGCGTTCGATCGAGCAGCGCACCGCGATGCTGGCCGGCGTCAGCCACGATCTGCGCACCATCCTGACTCGCTTCAAGCTGGAGCTGGCCCTGATCGGCGACAATCCCGAGCTCGAGGGCATGCGCAAGGATGTCGACGAGATGTCGATGATGCTCGAGGACTACCTTGCCTTCGCGCGCGGCGATTCCGGCGAGCAGTCGCAGCCGACCGACATGGCGCAGGCGCTCGAGGAATTGCGCAGCGATGCCGAGCGCCACGGCCACACCGCGACCGTCGCGTTCAATGGCCTGCCCGTGGTGACGGTGAAGCCGGCCTCGTTCAAGCGCTGCCTCGCCAACCTCGTCACCAATGCGGCGCGCTACGGCAAGACGATCGCCATCACCGGCCAGCGCGATCACCGTTACCTCACCGTCACCATCGACGACGACGGGCCCGGCATCCCCACGCATTTGCGCGAGGAAGTGTTCAAGCCGTTCTTGCGGCTGGACAACGCCCGCAACCAGGACGAAGGCGGCACCGGCCTCGGCCTTGCGATCGCCCGCGACATCGCCCGCTCGCATGGCGGCGACATCACGCTCGGCGACAGCCCGATGGGCGGATTGCGGGCGTCGGTGCGGATACCGGTGTAAGCTGCGTGGCCCGGATGGAGCCCAGCGCATCCGGAATTCTGCTGGGCGACGACAGACCGGCCCCGGATTTCGTTTTCGCTCCATCCGGGCTACAAGCCAAAAGCGCGATGAGATTCGGCTGAATCATCATCGCGCTTTAGGTTGTTGTTTGAGCATGATCTTTTCGGAAAACCGCTTCACACTTTTCCGGATCATGCTTTAGCTACTTCGGCAGCAGATCCTTCAGCTTCGCGGCGTCCTTGACGTTCATCTTGAAGCCGCCGGGCATCACGATGTCGCCGGGCTTCTGGTCCGCCTTGCACGGGCCGAGCCACTTGGCCTCGATCGTCGTAGTCGAGTCGTGCCCGGCAGTTCCGGCAACGCCGCCCTGGATGTGCGCGGTGCTCTTCACCGTATAGGCAGTGTTGAAGTCGCCGGTGATTTCGGCATGCGAGGTCGTGGTGGCGCCAGCGACGTTGCAGACGGAATCGCTGACGTAACCGCTGGCGGTCTTCTGGATGTCCTGCTTGGTGCAGATCTGCTTGGCCATCGGGGAGACGTTGTTGTTCATCTCCTTGTCGACGCTCTCGTCGGTGCAGTGCTGCATGGTCATTTCCGGCATCGGCCCGCCGGACCGGAGCATCTTCATTTCCCAGAGGCCGGCCTTGCGCACCGGCAGATCCACCGCATGCGCAACCGTCGTCGCCGACACCGCGAGCGCGAAGAGGCTAACGCAGAAAACAACAGGCCGTCGCGTCATGCGCCAAACTCCCGGTCGCCGCTTGCGGTCTTAAAGGATCAGTAAAGCGTGCGCAGCGGCTGCTCGGTTGCGCCATACGGCACCCAGCGGCAGGAGAAGGAGATGTAGCCGCCATCATAGGGCTGCACGGCGAGGAATTTCACCACCTTGCCGTAACGCGCGCAGTGGTCGACCGCGACTTGCCGCGCATCGACCTGAGTCGCCATCGAATAGGCGATGATGCCGCCGGTGTCGTTGCCCTTGAAGGGGGGCAGCGGGAGGATGTCGGCGCGCGCCGGCGCACTCGCCAGCAGTCCCGAGACAACCAGGCTGGCAACAAGGCTCGCGGCCGCAATGATTCGCATTCCCGTCACTCCATTTGGCTGGCGCCAGTCTACGGCGCCGCGAGCGCGCTGAAAAGAACGGAAGGCCTTCGGAACGCGGCCTTACGTGTAACTCGTCGGCGAGTGTTGCCGTGCTGCACTTGACCTCTCCTCCCCTTCACGGCACGGTCGGGTGCCTGCAGCCATGCCTCCTGGATTGCCCATGCGCGACCTCGCCACCTCCCTGAAATCGCTCCGCTTTGCCGCGGTCTTCGGCCTCGTTCTGGGGGCGCTGTCGCTCAGCGAGGCCAAGGCAGCCAATCCGCTGGAGCTGAACTTCTGGCTGGATGGGCCGCGCTATGACGGCCGCGTCGCCGACTGCGACAAGGCGCTGCCCACGATTGCCACCCAGTTCTGGGAGAAGGAAAGCTCCTTCTGGAATTCTTCGTTGAAGATCACGGGCTTCGCCGGCATCCACGAGACCGCCTTCCGGCCCTGGCAGTCCGACAACATTCCGCGCCGCTATTGCACGGGCGAGGCCATGCTCAGCGACGGCAAGGTGCGCAAGGTGCATTTCTCGATCATCGAGGACGGTGGCTTTGCCGGGTTCGGCCAGGGCGTCGAATGGTGCGTGGTCGGTCTAGACCGCAACTGGGCATACAATCCCGTCTGCCGGTCGGCAAAACCCTGATTCGGGCGAATCGTACGCGCCAAAGCGGCGGCGTCAATTTTGTTCTTGAAATGTTCTTGCCGCCTGCTAGGCTCTCTTGCACAGTCTAGTTGAAGGGCGTCGCCATGTTTTATTCCAGATTGCATTCCCTGTCCCGTTTCCTGATCTCCCTCCTGCTCACCGCAGGCCTCGTTGCGCTGGCGGGCAACGCAATGGCGCAGGACAAGCGGCAGAATGCGCCCGGCGAGTTTGATTTCTACGTGTTGTCGCTGTCCTGGTCGCCGTCGTTCTGCGAGGAGGCAGCCGAGCGCGGCGGCCGCTCCCAGATCCAGTGCGGAGGACGGCCCTACGCCTTCGTGGTGCACGGCCTGTGGCCGCAATATGAGAACGGCTTTCCGGAATTCTGCCAACGGCCGGCGCCGCGGCTGAACCGCAACATCGTCTCTTCCATGCTCGATCTGATGCCGGCGCCGGGGCTGATCTTCAACGAATGGGACAAGCACGGCACCTGCTCGGGCCTGACGGACCGCAATTACTTCGAGACCATCCGGAAAGCGCGCGCGGTCATCAAGATTCCTGCCGAATACCTCGATCTGTCGCAGCCCAAGACCGTATCGCCCGCCGATGTCGAGGAGGCCTTCATCAAGGCCAATCCGGGTCTGAGCAGCTCCGGCGTTTCGGTGACGTGCAACCGGACACGGCTGTCGGAGGTGCGCATCTGCCTGAACAAGGACCTGCAATTCCGTTCCTGCGAGGAGCTCGACCGCCGCGCCTGCCGCCGCGATCAGGTGACGATGCCGCCGATCCGCGGCGGTTGAAATCGCAGGTCTGCATCCTCGTGATTGCGGAACGACGCGAGGCGCCTTTGCGCAACGACAGCAGTTACTTTCATCGCCCGATGTCGTAACTGTCCGACATGAACTACCGCCACGCCTTTCACGCCGGCAGCTTCGCCGATGTCATCAAGCACATCGTGCTGGCGCGTATCCTGACCTACCTCCAGGACAAGCCGGCCGCATTCCGCGTCATCGACACGCATGCTGGCGCCGGCCTCTACGATCTCGAAGGCGAGGAGGCGCGCCGCAGCGGCGAGTGGCTGACCGGCATCGCCCGCGTCATGCAGGCACGCCTGACCAACGAGGTCGCCGCACTCACAAAGCCGTATCTCGACATCGTCCGCGCTTTCAATCCACGCGGCGAATTGAAGACCTATCCCGGATCGCCGCTGATCGTGCGTGGCCTGTTGCGGCCGCAGGACCGCCTCGTCGCCTGCGAGCTCGAGCCGAAGGCGCGCAAGGCGCTGATCGATGTGCTGCGCCGCGACACGCAGGCGCGCGTGGTCGATCTCGACGGCTGGGTTGCGCTGCCGGCCTTCGTGCCGCCGAAGGAGCGGCGCGGTCTGGTGCTGATCGACCCACCCTTCGAGGCCAAGGACGAGTTCGAGCGGCTCGGAGAGACATTCTCGGAAGCGTTCGCAAAGTGGCCGACCGGCATCTATGTGATCTGGTATCCCGCCAAATCCAGGCGCGCGACCGACGCGCTCGCGCAACAGGTGGCGCGGGCCGCAGCCGCAGCCAAACCTCAGGGCAAATGCCTGCGGCTCGAATTCAGCGTCGCACCGCAAAGTACCGACGCGCCACTCGTCACGACAGGGCTGTTGATCGTCAACCCACCCTTTACGCTGCAGAGCGAGCTCAAGACCATCCTGCCGGAGCTCGAAAAGCCGCTGGGCCAGGGCGGCGCGGCCCGTTTCCGCCTGGAGGTACCAAAGCCCTAAAGTAGTACACCTATTGGGAAAACTATGCATGAACGGTAGTCAATCCGCAAAGAACCGTATTATGCTGTGCCCCGTGACTGGCTTTACGTTCCGCTTCCGCGAATGGTTGCGGCGGAGTGAAGGCCTAACAAGGATCCAGGCGGACTGACGCGTCCGCCCAAGGGTGGCCAGCTCCCCGGGCTCGTATGTCCGGTCATGCCGAGGTGCGGGACTGCATCACGGCGGAGGAGCAATGCGGGGGAGGAGTCCCGATGGCCATGACGGGCACGGTTAAGTTTTTCAACGGCGAGCGCGGTTACGGCTTCATCAAGCCGGACGACGGCGGTCGCGACGTCTTCGTTCACATCACGGCGGTGGAGCGGGCGGGACTGAAGGACCTCACCGAAGGACAGCGTATCACTTTCGAAGTCGAGCCGGACAAGAAGGGCAAGGGACCCAAGGCGGTCAACCTGGTGATCCTTTCTTAGGCGAAGCCTGACGCAAAAAAGTCCCGGCGCGAGGCCGGGAGATTTAGGTCCGGTATTTTCTTCTTAGCTATCAGAAGTGATAGTTCACGCCTGCGCGCACCACGCTGGCGCTATAACCGTTCGACACGCCAGTGATCGCGAACTGGCTCGAGGACAGATCGAGGAAGAGATATTCGATCTTGGCGCTCCAGTTCTGCGCGATGCCGAACTCGGCGCCGACACCTGCAGTCCAGCCCGCCGTGGTGTGCGATTCCGTCCAGCCGAAAGTCTCCGCACGCAACTCGCCGAAGGCAAGACCGGCGGTGCCATAGAACAGGATGTTGTTGAAGGCGTAGCCGGCGCGACCGCGCAACGTTCCGAACCAGGGATTGGAGAACTTCCACGGCGCGAACGTATCGTCGGCGCCGGCCGCCTGGATATCGCCTTCCAGGCCGAACACCCACGGGCCGTTCTGGAAATTGTAGCCGGCCTGGATGCCGCCGACGAAGCCGGCCGGCTTGGCGGGATTATTGCCGACCGAACCCCATTCATAGCCGAGATTGGCGCCGAGATAGGGACCGGCCCAGCTATAGGCATTGAGCGGCTGGTTGACGGTATAGGGTGCACGCTGCCCGTAATTGAGATCGGCGGCCTCTGCCGAAGCGCTCCAGCCCGCTGCAACCAGAGCCACAGCGCCCATAACGAGCCTCTTCATCACACACTCCAACGCAACCGCCGCAAGGCCATCGCGGTCTGCATGCACCGGCGCGCAAGGCAAAACCGCATGGTTACGGAACCAAGAACTTTTCGCGTAGGATTTATCGAGAGTTTTAAGTTAAAGGGTTGTTAAGCGCGGTTACCGCCCGCTTAACAGTCTTAAGGAAGCGTTACCGGGAACACCGCGCGCGGTCCGCTTGGCCAGCCCCGGTGAAACTTCAAATCGGCACTCCCAGCGCCTAAATTCGCAATATGGATCACGATTCCTCCGACACCCCGGACACTGCGCGCGCGCGGAAGGTGCGGCGCGGCCCAGCGCCGGACGTCTCGCCGCAGGCGCTGACGCCGCCCGACGTCGATCCCGCGACGAATGGCGGCGACGACGAGGACGAGGCGCGGCTGCCGGACATCCTGGAAGAGACCGGCGCAGTCGGCGAAGGCCCGCTGGCGACCGGACATGACGCGATCGAGCGCGCGGTGCGGTTAGCCCCCACCTCGGCGGGCGTCTATCGCATGCTCAATGCGAACAACGACGTGCTCTATGTCGGCAAGGCCAAGAACGTCAAAAAACGCCTCTCCAACTACGCGCGCCTTAGCGCGCCGCAGCCGGCGCGCATCTTGCGCATGATCGCGGCGACGGTCTCGGTCGAAATCGTCTCGACCACGACCGAGACCGAGGCGCTGCTGCTCGAGGCCAACCTCATCAAGCAGCTCCGGCCGCGCTTCAACGTGCAGCTCCGCGACGACAAGTCGTTTCCCTATATCCTGATCACCGGCGACCATTGGGCGCCGCAGATCCTCAAGCACCGCGGCGCGCAGACCCGGCCCGGGCGCTATTTCGGCCCGTTCGCTTCCGCGGGCGCCGTCAACCGCACCATCACCGCACTGCAACGCGCGTTCCTGATCCGCTCCTGCACCGATTCGTTTTTCGAAAGCCGCAGCCGGCCCTGCCTGTTGCACCAGATCCGCCGCTGCGCCGGCCCCTGCACCCGCGAGATCGACTTCACGGGCTATGCGACGCTGGTGCGCGAAGCGACCGACTTCCTCTCCGGCAAGAGCCACGCCGTGAAGCAGGAGCTTGCCGGCGAGATGGAGAAGGCCTCCGGCGAGCTCGAATTCGAGCGCGCCGCGCTCTATCGCGACCGTCTCGCCGCGCTGTCGGCGATCCAGTCGCAGCAGGGCATCAATCCGCGCACCGTGGAAGAAGCCGACGTGTTCGCGATCCACCAGGAGGGCGGTTTCTCCTGCGTCGAGGTGTTCTTCTTCCGCACCGGGCAGAACTGGGGCAACCGCGCCTATTTCCCGCGCGCGGAGAAGACGTTCACACCGGAGGAGGTGCTCGGCTCGTTCCTCGCGCAGTTCTACGACGACAAGCCACCGCCAAAGCTCATCCTGCTCTCGCACGAGATCGAGGAAAGCGAGCTGCTTGCCAACGCTCTGTCGATCAAGGCCGGCCACAAGGTCGAAGTCTCGACGCCGAAACGCGGCGAGAAGAAGGAGCTCGTCACCCACGCTCTGACCAATGCGCGCGAAGCGCTGGGGCGGAAGCTCGCTGACACGGCGACACAGAGCCGGCTGCTCGAAGCGATGGCCGCCACCCTTACCCTGCCCCATCCGCCGAAACGCATCGAGGTCTACGACAACAGTCATATCCAGGGCACCAATGCGGTCGGGGCCATGATCGTCGCAGGGCCCGACGGCTTCGTGAAGAACCAGTACCGCAAGTTCAATATCAAGTCGGAAGGGCTCACGCCCGGCGACGACTATGCGATGATGCGGGAAGTCCTGCAGCGCCGCTTCAAGCGGCTGCTCAGTCCGCCCGAAGAAACTACGAAGGCCAAGGACGACGACTTCCCGCAATGGCCCGATCTCGTGATCATCGATGGCGGCCGCGGCCAGCTCAACGCCGTCCGGGAGATTTTCGAGACCCTCGGGCTCACCCAGGTATCACTGATGTCGGTCGCCAAGGGGCCGGAACGCGACGCCGGGCGCGAGACGCTGTTCATGCCGGAACGCGAGGCGATCAAGCTCGAACCGCGCGATCCCGTACTCTATTTCATTCAGAGGTTGCGGGACGAGGCCCACCGCTTCGTCATCGGCTCGCACCGCAAGCTGCGCAAAAAGGACATCCGCGAGGCCGGTTTGCAGGAGATCCCGGGCATCGGCCCGTCACGCAAACGTGCCTTGCTGCATCATTTCGGAACCCTGAAGGAGATCGAGCGGGCGTCGATCGCCGATCTCGGCAAGGTTCCGGGAGTGAGCGCGGAAAGCGCCCGCAAGATTTTCGAGTATTTCCATCCCCAGCCGGGGTGAACTAAAGGGGACAGCAGTCATATGGTCGTCGTCTCCGCACCTCATTGAGGCCGGGACGGTTGACCTGGATGCGGCAGCGGTATTGGTAGAACGAATGAACATCGCCACGACACGGGGGGCCACCAAGAGCTCGATGTCCCTTCCGAACATCCTGACCTACGCCCGGATCGCTGCGATCCCGGTGGTGGTGGGCTGCATCTACGCCCAGTCGATCATGGACGGGCCGCTGTGGCTGCGCTGGGTGGCGGTTGCCATCTTCATCGCGGCAGGGGTGACGGATTACCTCGACGGCTATTACGCCCGGATCTGGAACCAGCAGTCAGCCTTCGGTCGGATGCTCGACCCGATCGCCGACAAACTCCTGGTCGCCTCGTGCCTTCTGATGCTGGCGGCCGACGGCATCATCCACGGCTGGTCGCTGTGGGCCGCCATCGTGATCCTGTGCCGCGAGATCCTGGTGTCGGGCCTGCGCGAATATCTGGCGGCGCTGCGCGTCAGCGTGCCCGTGACCAAGCTCGCCAAATGGAAGACGACGGTCCAGCTCGTTGCGATCGGCTTCCTGCTCGCGGGCGAGGCCGGCGACCAGGTGGTGCCGGTGGTGACCCAGATCGGCCTGCTCCTGCTGTGGGCGTCGGCGCTGCTCACCATGTACACCGGCTATGATTATTTCCGCGCCGGCATCCATCACCTCATCAAGGAGGATGAGGGATGAAGGTGAAGTATTTCGCCTGGGTGCGCGAGCGCATCGGCAAAGCGGAGGAGACGATCGAGCCGCCAGCCAGCGTGCGCACGATCGAGGAACTGATCGCATGGCTCTCCGGCCGGAGCGAAGCCTATGCCTATGCGTTCGAGAAGCCCAAGGTGATCCGCGCCGCGATCGATCACGCCCACGTCAAGCCGAATGCGGCGATCGCCGGCGCCCGCGAGATCGCGTTTTTTCCGCCGATGACCGGCGGCTAGCGTCGCGCGCATGTCCGGCCCCGTCACCATCCGCATCCAGCAAGACGATTTCGACGTCGCAAGCGAGATCGCTGCGCTGACGAACGGTCGCACCGATATCGGCGCGGTCGTAAGCTTCTCCGGCATCTGTCGCGGCGACGAGGACAGGGCGAAGATTTCGGCGCTGACGTTGGAACATTATCCGGGCATGGCCGAGGAAGAGATCAAGCGTCACGTCGACGAGGCCACCTCGCGCTGGCCGCTCGACGGCGTCACCGTGATCCATCGCGTCGGCCGGATCACGCCCGGCGAGAACATCGTGCTGGTGGTGACCGCCTCGCAGCATCGCCAGGCGGCATTCCAGGCCGCCGAGTTCCTGATGGATTACTTGAAAACCAGCGCGCCGTTCTGGAAGAAGGAAGAGAGCGCGACGGGTACCGGCTGGGTCGAGGCTAATACCCGCGACGACCAGGCCGCCGCACGCTGGACCAAATCCTGATGGCAAAAGCATCCAAGAAGACCACGCGCGGCCGCGCCGCGCCAAAGCTTGCAAAGGTCGCGGCCGGCGAGCTCGTGACGCTGCTCGATTTCGTCCGCTATGCGGTGAGCCGCTTCGTCGAAACCAAGCTTGCCTTCGCGCATGGCACGACCGATCCGGTGGCAGAGGCTGCCTTCCTGATTTGCGAGGTGCTGCATCTCAATCCCGAGCAGTTCGAGATTTTCGCCAATGCCCGCGTCAGCGCGGCCGAAGGCAAGTCCATCCTTGCTCTGATCGAGGCGCGCATCGCCACGCGCAAGCCAGCCGCCTATCTCGTCAACAAGGTCTACATGCGCGGCCTGCCCTTCTACGTCGACGAGCGCGTGATCGTGCCACGCTCCTTCATCGGCGAGCTCCTGGATTCGCATCTCGGCGGTGACGGCGAGGAAGGCTCGCTGATCGACGATCCCACCGGCGTCGAACGTGTGCTCGATCTCTGCACCGGCTCCGGCTGCCTTGCGATCCTCGCTGCGCAGCATTTCTCGAACGCGCAAGTCGATGCCGTCGACATCTCCAAAGGGGCGATCGAGGTTGCCGCGCGCAATGTCGCCGACTACGGTCTCGAAGACCGCGTCACGCTCCATCGCGGCGACCTGTTCGCGCCGCTCGGCAACGCACGCTACGACCTGATCATCTCCAACCCGCCTTATGTCGATGCGGAAGGGATGAAGTCATTGCCGCCGGAATGCCGTGCCGAGCCGAAGCTCGCCTTCGATGGCGGCGCCGACGGGCTCGATGTCGTGCGCCGCATCCTGCAAGACGCACCTCGCTACCTCACGCCTGGGGGTGGATTGCTGTGCGAGATCGGCCGGGGACGCGAGCGCATCGATGAGGTGTTCCCCGAACTGCCGCTGCTCTGGCTCGACACCGAGGACTCGGAGGGCGAGGTATTCTGGATTGCGGCCGCCGATCTCGGCTGACGCGAGCGGTTGCCGGAACAAGTCAAACGCCTCTACGTTCATCCACCAACAACGCTGTCAGCCACGGCCGCTGGAGGATGTTTCGCATGCTTGCGCCATCGGGCGAATTGCTGCGCGCCGGAGTGGCGCTCAAGCTCAACCACCTCAAGCGCGCCACCCGGTCCTACTTCCGCGACCGAACCAGTCAAGCCACCGGCAAGGCCACGTCCTATGCGGTCGCCGCCGGGCTGTTCGCCGTCGCGGGCCTGTTCGTCATCGCCGCCTTCTTCGTCGGACTGATGGCGCTGTTCCGCTGGGTCGAGCTCACCTACGGAATGTTCTGGGCCTTCGGCGCCGTCGGCGCCGTGCTTCTGGTGCTGGCGGCGATCTGTGCCGGCATCGCGATGGCCCAGATGAAACGTCAGCCCAAAACGGTCGTGCCGCTCGCAAGCCGGCTGCGTGTCGCGATTGCCACGCCCCGGATTCCGCGCGGAACGGTCAAGGAGGCCGTGAAGGAGGTCGCGACCGCGATCCCACTGGTGCCACTCGCGCCGGGCGAAAAGAGCCATCGCAACGGCGGTTCGCCGGCCCGGGGCAACCGTTCGGTGCAGCTCGGCCTGATGCTCGCGGCCATCGGGCTATTGGGTCTGACGGCGGCGCGCCGAAGGCGCCACAGCCATCGATTGGACGCATGATGCTGCCGCGGCGTTCCGAGCAGCTCGACGTTTGGCTGCTTGTCGCCGCCACCACGGTGTTGGTGCTATCGGCGGAACGCTACTTTCAGGGCTACGTCTCGCCGCGATCCGCCGCCGTCGAGGATCGCCGCAACTCGGAAGGCAATTCGCCCGAAACCCATCCCGCTCGCGCCGCCTTGCAGGGCGGCCACGGCCGCCGGTCCAAAAGCCCGTTCAAGATTCCCTTTGCCGGCTGGAAGGACATTCTCTGGCGCACCTACCAGCGCATCGACGAGGATCGCCTGCTCGCGACCGCAGGCGGCGTGGTCTTCTTCGGGCTGCTTGCGATTTTTCCCGCCATCACCGCCCTCGTCTCCTTTTATGGGCTGTTCGCCAACCCCTCGACGATCAGCGCCAACCTGCAGACGCTGGCGATGATGCTGCCCGAGGGAACGTTCCAGATCATCGAGGACCAGATCGGACGGGTGGTGTCGAAGGGCAACACGGCTCTTGGCGCCACCTTCCTGTTCGGCCTCGTGCTGGCGATCTGGAGCGCCAATGCCGGCGTCAAATCCATCATCGACGCGCTCAACGTCGCCTATGAGGAGCGCGAGAAGCGCAGCTTCATCCGGCTCAATCTGGTGTCGCTGGCTTTCACGGTCGGCAGCCTTGTCGCGCTTCTGCTGATGGTCGGCGCCGTGGTCGCCTTACCGCTCGCGCTGAACCATCTCGGCCTCGCTCCGGAGAGCAAGCTGATCGTCGCGACGGCGCGGTGGCCGCTGCTGTTCGTCGTCCTGCTGGTCGCGCTCGCCATCCTCTACCGCTTCGCGCCCAGCCGCGACGCCGCGCGCTGGGAATGGCTCAGCATCGGCGCGGTGACGGCCTCCGTTCTGTGGATCGCCGGCTCGGCGCTGCTCTCCTGGTATCTCTCGGAATTCGCCAATTACAACGCCACCTACGGTTCGCTGGGAGCAGCGATCGGATTGATGATGTGGATGTGGGTATCCGCCATCGTCATCATGTTCGGAGCCGAGCTGAACTCGGAGATCGAGCGGCAAACCTTGCGGGATACAACCAAGGGAAAGCCCAAGCCGCTCGGCCGTCGCGAAGCCGTTTCGGCCGATACGGTCGGCGCCGCCGCGCCATCCTAGATCATGATCCGGAAGAGTGCGGAGCGGTTTTCCCACGCGACAAACGCGGAACGCGTTTGCGCGGAGATCATGCTCAAACAACAACCGAAAGCGCGATGACGATTCATACTAATCTCATTGCGCTTTGGTGTGGTCAGGCCGGACATGCGCCGGCCTGACCACGGCAGCTCAGCGCTTGCTGATCACCACTTCCAGGTATTCGCTGTGCACGACCACCGTACCGTCATCGGCATGGTTGAACTCGCCGACGAGACCCAGGAGATCGCGACGCAGCGCCGCCTGGCCGTTGTCGTCGAGCGCGGCGAATGCCTTCAGCATGGGTCCATAGAACGACTTGAACACGTCGAGCCAGTGCTCGGGTGATCGGTAGCGGAAAACGAACATTCGAGGCTCGGCGACGATCTCCGACGCTTGGCCGCCGAACATCTCCTCGAGCCGGGCCTTTGTGCCCCACAGGGCCGGCGATTTCACCCCGGCCGGCGGCGGCAGGTGCTTGCCGAGCGTCTTGAAGAGCTGCCCGATAAAGCCCTGCGGCGTCCAGTTGGCGAGCCCGATCTTGCCGCCTGGGCGGCACACCCGCGCAAGTTCGGAAGCCGCCTTGTCCTGGTTGGGCGTGAACATGACGCCGAAGGTCGAAAGTACAGCGTCGAATGAGGCATCCGGGAACTGCAGCGCCTCGGCGTCCGCCTCACGGAAGGCGACGGTCAGGCGCTCGGCCGCGGCGCGCTCGCGGCCGCGCTCGAGCAGCGCCGGCACGTAATCGGTCGAGGTGACATCGCACCAGCGGCGGGCGGCGGCAAGCGTCGCATTGCCGTTGCCGGCGGCAACGTCGAGCACCTTGCTGCCGGCGCGCAGGTCGAGCGCCTCGCAGAGCTGTTCGCCGACGATCTGCAAGGTGGTGCCAACGACGGCATAATCGCCGGACGACCAGGCTCCGTGCTGGCGCTGCTTGAGCGCGGCGAGGTCCGGCTGTGCGTCGGCGGGCTTGCTGAGTGCTGCGGATGTCGACATGGCAATTTCCTCCGGTTGAAGATGCCGGGACGATAGAGCGCAGGCCCGTGACTGGCTTTGAGAGTGCCGTTATTTTACGTTGAGAGCGCCTTGATTTCTGAGCGGGAGCCGGCCGTGGCGTTCCAGTTCGAGGATTTTTCGCTGGATCCCGAACGCCGCGAATTGCGGCGGGCGGACAGCCTCATCGCGCTCGAGCCGCAGGTGTTCGACCTGCTGATGCATCTGATCCGCAACCGCGACCGCGTGGTGACGCGCGACAATCTGCTCGATGCAGTGTGGAACGGGCGCGTCGTCTCCGACTCCACGCTCGCAAGCCGCATCAACGCGGCACGGCGCGCGATAAACGACACCGGCGATGAGCAACGGCTGATCCGCACCGTAGCGCGCAAGGGCGTGCGCTTCGTCGGCGACGTCGTCGAAACGAGCAAAGCTGCCCCGTCGGCGGCGCCGGCCGGGCGGACGCAGCCATCCGCCCAGCCGCTGCCCGACCGGCCGGCAATCGCCGTGCTGCCGTTCACCAATATGAGCGGCGATACTGAGCAGGAGTATTTTTCCGACGGCATCAGCGAGGACATCATCACGGCGCTGTCGAAGCTGCGCTGGTTCTTCGTGATCGCGCGTAACTCCTCCTTCATTTATAAGGGCCGGACGGTTCACCTCCGGCAGGTCGCGGACGAGCTCGGCGTCCGCTATGTCGTCGAAGGCAGCGTGCGCAAGGGCGGCGACCGTGTGCGCATCACCGCGCAGCTCAACGACGTCGCGACCGGCAGCCATCTCTGGGGGGAACGTTACGACCGCGAGCTCGCCAACGTGTTCGCGGTGCAGGACGAGATCACGGAAGCCATCGTCGCCGCGATCGAGCCGCAGCTCTACGCGGCCGAGAATTTTCGCGCCCAGCACAAACCACCCGACAGCATGGATGCCTGGGACCTGCTGATGCGTGCACTCTCGCACTACTGGCGCGTGACGCGGCAGGACCACGTGGTCGCGCAGGCCCTGCTGGAAAAGGCCATCGCGCTCGACCCGAATTACGGCAAGGCGCTGGGCCTGCTCGGAACCAGCTACATGTTCACCGCCCATATGGGCTGGATGGACATGGCGGCCGCGGTGCCGATCGCCGAGCGCGCGGCACTCGCGGCGATCCGGGCCGACGACGAGGATCCGTGGGCACATAACGCGCTCGGCCACGTCCATCTGTTCGCGCGGCGCTTCGAGGATTCGCTCGCCGAATTCGAGACCGCGCAGCGGCTCAATCCGAGCTTCGCGCTGGCGCAGGGCTATCATGGGCTGGCGCTCAGCTATTGCGGCCGCTGGCAGGATGCTGACGCGGCAGCCCGCCGCGCCATCCGCCTCAGCCCGCGCGATCCTTACGCGCCAGTCTATTTCGGCATCGCAGCCTATGCCCGCTTCCTCGGCGGCGATTATGAGGAGGCGATTCGGCTCGCGCACGAGGCCTTGCGCCAGCGCAGCGATTTCGTCGGCGCGCACAGGGTGCTGACCTCGGCAGCTGGCATGGCCGGCCACGCGGACCTTGCCCGCTCCGCACTGCGGGAGCTACGCCGGGCCCAGCCGAACGTCTCGCTCGCCTGGATTGCCGAGTTCATGCCGATCCAGTTCGCGACCGACCGCAATCGCTACCTGGAAGGCTTTCGCCGCGCCGGTCTCGCCTAGCGCGCGACGACTATCCCCGCGAATCAACAATGATGTTAAGGTCACCCCCGCTTGGGGGAGCGTTTGACAAAAGCGTGCAAGAGACGTGCCCGTGTCTTCCCGGGTGGGGCAGTCAACACTTAGGGCGTAGCGCACGTCATGATCCGTATTTCTACGATCTTCATCGCCATCTGCATGGTGCTGGTCGCAGCCTCGCTGGGCCTCGTCCTTCATTCGGTGGCCGGCATCAGTGGAACCGAATCCGCGATCGTGGCACTGACCGCGCTGACCTTCCTGATCCTGTACAACGCGGTCTCGATGCGCCTGCGCGACCGCAGCGACGTCGGCAACCAGATCGCCGATCTGTCGCGCGGCACTGCCGATCTCGCCCGCCAGGTCGCCGAATTCGGCCGCAGGCTGGCGGCGGTCGAGGGGCGCGTCGCGTCCGCCAATTCCACCAACGCGGACCGCGTCCAGTCGGTGGCCGCCGAGATCAACGAGCTCGGCGGGCTCGTCAAGCAGCTCGCCGCTACCGTGGCGACGCATGAGGACCTGCTGGCAACGGACACGCCCGCCGCACAGCCGGAAGCCGAGACGGCACACGGACTGTTGGCAACTCCGGAGCCTCAGCCAGCCGCGCCGCCGCCGGTTCCACGGGCAGCCCCAATCGCTCCCGTTGCGACTGCCAGCGCTCGCAACCAAACGCAGCTGCTCGCGACACTGCGCAGCGCGATCGACGAGAACCGCATCGACATCTTCCTCCAACCGATGGTGACGCTGCCGCAGCGCAAGGTCCGTTTCTACGAGGCTGTGACGCGGGTGCGCGACGAGCGCGACCAGCTCGTCGCCGCCGAGGAGTTCATCAGCATCGCGGAAGCCTCGGGGCTGATCGGGCGCATCGACAACATGGTGATGCTGCGCTGTGTGCAGGTGCTGCGCCGACTGATGGTGCGCAACAAGGACGTCGGCGTGTTCTGCAACGTCGCGGCCTCCACGCTCGGCAATTCCACCACCTTTGCCCAATGCCTCGACTTCCTCGAGGCCAACCGGGCGCTCGCGCCTTCGCTGGTGCTCGAATTCAAGCAATCGACGTTCCGCAACCTCGGTCCCGCCGAGACCGAGAACCTAGCAGCGCTCGCCCAGCGCGGCTTCCGCTTCTCGATCGACCACGTGACTGACCTGCGCATCGAGCCGCGCGAGCTCGCCGACCGCGGCGTGCGCTTCATCAAGGTGCCGGCTGCGCTGCTGCTCGATCCCAAGCAGGCCTCGACCTCGGACATCCATCCCTCCGACCTGTCCGACCTGCTCGGCCGCTTCGGCATCGACCTCATCGCCGAGCGGATCGAGGGCGAGCGCGCAGTCGTCGATCTCCTGGATTACGACGTGCGGTTCGGCCAGGGTTTCCTGTTCGCCCCGCCCCGGCCATTGCGGCCGGAGGGTGCATCTGCTACGGCCGGAGGCGCGCCGGACCAGGCGCAGCAACAGGTATCCAATGGCTCCGCCCCGTCCAGCTCAGGCGAAACCACTTCCGTGCCGCCGTCACAGCGCATCACCGGCAATGCGGCGCTCGCGCGCCGCATCTGACCGTCTGTTCATGTCATGACCACGCTGCATTTCGTCGAGAGCCTCCGCGAGCTCGTCGCGGACGTGGACGTCGTGCTCAGCGACATCTGGGGCGTGGTCCATAACGGGCTAGAGTCCTTCCCCGAAGCCTGCGAGGCGCTGCACAATTTCCGGCACCAGGGCGGGACGGTCGTCCTGATCACCAACGCGCCGCGTCCAGCGGATTCGGTGCAGCGACAGTTGCGCAAGCTCGGCGTTGCCGACGAGACCTATGACGCCATCGTATCCTCGGGCGATCTGACGCGGCTCTATGTCGCCGATCATCCCGGCCGAAAATTGTTCTGGCTCGGCCCCGAGCGCGACAGCTCGATCCATCGCGGGCTCGACGCGGTGCTCGCGCCGCTGGAGGAGGCCGACTACATCGTCTGCACCGGCCTCTATGACGACGAGACCGAGTCGGCAGAAGATTATCGCGGCATGATGCTGAAGGCGCGCGAGCGCAAGCTCACGCTGGTCTGCGCCAATCCCGACATCGTGGTCGAGCGTGGCGACCGGCTGATCTACTGCGCCGGCGCCATCGCCGAACTCTACCGCGAACTCGGCGGCGAGGTGATCTTCTACGGCAAGCCGCACCGGCCGATCTACGAGCGCGCGATGGCACTCGCGGGCGAGCGCCAGGGCCATCAGATCGATCGCAAGAAGGTTCTCGCGATCGGCGATTCCGTGCGCACCGACCTAACCGGCGCGCGCGAGTTCGGCATCGACTGCCTGTTCGTTACCCGCGGCATTCATTCCGAGGAGTTCGAGGGCCTCGACCAGCTTGATCCGGCCTCGGTGCTGGAGTTGTTCGGCCACCCGCCGAAGGCGCTGATGCGCGAATTGAAATGGTAAATGCATGACCGTCATTCCGGGGCGCCCGAAGGGCGAACCCGGAATCTCGAGATTCCGGGTTCGATGCTTCGCATCGCCCCGGAATGACGGTGCCCAAAGCAAATGCCCGGGACAAGCCCGGGCATTCAAATCCATCTGATGGATCGACGCTTACGCGCTTGCCATGTCCGGGAAGACCGCCTCGATCTTGGTCTTCAGCGTCGCCGCGTTGAACGGCTTGACGATATAGTTGTTCACGCCGGCCTTCTTGGCCGCGATCACGTTCTCCGTCTTGGATTCCGCCGTGATCATGATGAAGGGCGTGGTGGCGAGGTTGGGATCGGCCCGCACTTCGCGCAGGAGGTCGTAGCCCGTCATCGGCTCCATGTTCCAGTCGGAAATCACGAGCCCGTACTTCTTGCCGCGCATCTTGTTCAGCGCCGCCGAGCCGTCGCTGGCGTCATCGATATTCTCGAAGCCAAGCTGCTTCAGCAGATTCCGGATGATACGGATCATGGTGCTGTAGTCATCCACCACCAGAACCGGCATCGACAAATCAACCGCCATCTCGACTCCCCCAAACGCAACAGGAATATTAACGATCGCACTGCCGGGCCCGACGCCCCACAGTTCCATCTCAGAAGGACTAGCACCAAGGCGTTAAACAGCGCGTTAATTGGCCCTTGCCGGAAACCCCGGAAATGCGAAGCGATGCGGCCGCATCCTCCGCTTGACTTCGCCTGGCGCGTCACGTCACGGTCCCGGGCCGACCCGCCCCAGAGAATTCCCCTGATGGCTCCGCATTTTACTGTTATCCGCGATTCCACGCCGGCTCACACGATCCCAAGGGGAGCCGTGGTCGCCATGGGCAATTTCGACGGCGTTCATCTCGGCCATCGGGCGGTGATTGCGGCTGCGCTGGAGATGGGCCGGACGCACAACCGGCCGGCATTTGCGCTGACCTTCGAGCCGCATCCGCGACGGTTTTTCAGCCCTAACACCCCGCAATTCCGCCTCACGGATGAGCGAGCCAAGCTGCGGCTTCTGGCCGGCACCGGGCTTGCCGGCGCCGTAGTCATGACGTTCGACAAGACCCGCGCCGGGACATCCGCGCAGGATTTCATTCACCATGAGCTGATCGGCCGGCTCGGGGTCAGCGGGATCGCGGTCGGCTACGACTTTCATTTCGGCAAGGGCCGGGTCGGCTCGCCGGGCCTGCTCGTCAATGAGGCGCCCCGCCTGGGTATCGAGGTCGACGTCCAGCCGCATGTCGATATCGACGAGCGGCCGGTCTCCTCCAGCGCGATCCGCACCGCACTGGCGGAAGGCCAGCTCATTGAGGCCACGACCATGCTGGGCGCGCCCTGGTTTGTGACCGGCGAGGTCATCCACGGCGAGAAGCGCGGCCGCGACCTCGGCTATCCCACCGCCAATATCCGCCTCGACGCCAATTGCGCCCTCAAGCACGGCATCTACGCGGTCCGGGTCGGCCGCGGGGCCGAGCGGCTGGAGGGGGTCGCAAGCTTCGGCCGGCGTCCGACTTTCGACAATGGCGCGCCGCTGCTGGAAATCTTCCTGTTCGACTTCAAGGGCGACCTCTACGGTCAAGAGCTCGATTGCGCGTTCGTGGGCTTCATTCGCGAGGAACTGAAGTTCGACGACATCGAGCCGCTGATCCGCCAGATGGACGAGGATTCAGCCCGTGCGAAGGCCCTGCTGGCGGCCACCCCCAACGCCTTCCCGAGGCTGGGAAGCGTCGACTGAAGCCCAAAACGGCCCCTCCCGGCCCTTTGCGATTTGGCCGCCCGACTGCTATGGAGAGCCCATGTTTGCGCGGCGCATCATAGGGATTAGCGGCCCGGCTTCCGTCTGAGCTTTCGCTCGGCGCAAGACCGGGATTTTGTCGTTTCACCCCGCGATCGTGATCGCATTCCTTCCGCGCCCTTCCGAGCCAGATCATTCATGTCCGAAAAGCCGCAAAAGTCCGAAGCCAAAGACTATTCAAAAACCCTGTTCCTGCCGCAGACGGAATTCCCGATGCGCGCCGGCCTGCCGCAGCGCGAGCCGGAGATCCTCAAGCGCTGGTACGAGATCGGCCTCTACGAGAAGCTGCGGGAAACCGCGCGCGGCCGCGAAAAATTCGTGCTGCATGACGGCCCGCCCTACGCCAACGGCAACATCCACATCGGCACGGCGCTGAACAAGATCCTGAAAGATCTCGTCACCAAGAGCCAGCAGATGCTCGGCTTCGATTCCAACTACGTGCCCGGCTGGGACTGCCACGGCCTGCCGATCGAGTGGAAGGTCGAGGAGGAGCACTATCGCAAGAAGGGCAAGCAGAAGCCCGACTTCCGCGACTCCGCGGCGATGGTCGACTTCCGCAAAGAATGTCGCGCCTATGCGACGCACTGGCTCAACGTGCAGCGCGAGGAGTTCAAGCGTCTCGGCGTGATCGGCGACTGGTCCCACCCCTACGCCACCATGAGCTATCCGGCGGAAGCCCAGATCGCGCGTGAATTGATGAAGTTCGCCGCCAACGGCACGCTCTATCGCGGCTCCAAGCCGGTGATGTGGAGCGTGGTCGAGAAGACTGCGCTCGCCGAAGCCGAGGTCGAATATGAGGACTACACCTCGGACATGGTCTGGGTGAAATTTCCGGTCACTTCGCCCGCGCATGGCGCGCTCGCTTCCGCGAGCGTCGTGATCTGGACCACTACACCGTGGACCCTGCCCGGCAACCGCGCCATCTCGTTCTCGCCGAAGATCGCCTACGGCCTCTATAAGGTGACGGACGCGCCGGCCGACAATTGGGCCAAGACTGGCGATCTCCTGATCCTCGCCGACGCGCTCGCCGCAGAGGTCTTCAAGCAGGCCCGCGTGACGTCTTACGAGAAGGTCCGCGACATCCCCGGCGACACGATGGACGCGATCGAGTGCGCCCATCCGCTGAAGGGGCTTGGCGCCGGCTACGGCTTCACCGTGCCGCTCTTGCCCGGCGATCACGTCACCGACGACACCGGTACCGGCTTCGTGCACACCGCGCCGAGCCACGGCCGCGAGGATTTTGACGTCTGGACGGCGAACACGCGCGAGCTCGATGCACGCGGCATCCCGACCGCGATCCCTTACACCGTCGATGAGAACGGTGCCTATACAGATCAGGCGCCGGGCTTTGCGGGCAAGCGCGTCATCAACGACAGGGGCGAGAAGGGCGACGCCAACGAGGCCGTGATCAAGGCGCTGGTTGATGCCGGCAAGCTGATCGCGCGCGGCCGGCTGAAACATCAGTATCCGCATTCCTGGCGCTCCAAGAAGCCGGTGATCTTCCGCAACACGCCGCAATGGTTCATCGCGATGGACAAGGACATTGCTGTGGACGGAAAGACGAAGTCCGGCGATACGCTGCGCGCCCGCGCGCTGCACGCGATCTCGGTGACGCAATGGGTGCCGCCATCAGGCGAGAACCGCATCAACGGCATGATCGAGGCGCGCCCCGACTGGGTGATCTCGCGCCAGCGTGCCTGGGGCGTGCCGATTGCCGTGTTCGTGCGCGAGAAGGGCGACGGCTCGGCCGAGATCCTCCAGGACGAGACCGTCAACACGCGCATCGGCGACGCCTTCGAGAAGGAGGGCGCCGATGCCTGGTACATGGACGGCGCCCGCGAGCGCTTCCTCGGAAGCCGCGCCAATGAGGACTGGAAGAAGGTCGACGACATCCTCGACGTCTGGTTCGATTCCGGCTCGACGCACGCCTTCGTGCTGGAAGACCCCGTGCATTTCCCGGGCCTTGCCGGCATCAAGCGCAAGGTCGACGGCGGCACGGACACGGTGATGTATCTGGAGGGCTCGGACCAACATCGCGGCTGGTTCCACTCCTCGCTGCTCGAGAGCTGCGGCACGCGTGGGCGCGCGCCCTACGACATCGTGCTGACCCATGGCTTCACCCAGGCCGAGGATGGCCGCAAGATGTCGAAGTCGCTCGGCAACACCATCGAGCCGCAGGCCGTCATCAAGGAGTCCGGCGCCGACATCCTCCGGCTCTGGGTCGCGTCATGCGACTACACCGACGACCAGCGCATCGGCCCCGAGATCCTGAAGAACACGGTCGAGACCTATCGCAAGCTGCGCAACACCGTGCGCTGGATGCTCGGCACACTGCATCACTACAAGCCGGCCGACGCCGTTGCGCCCGCCGACATGCCCGAGCTCGAGCGGCTGATGCTGCACGAGCTTGCGGTCCGCACCGATGTGATCCGCAAGGCCTATGAAGCCTTCGACTTCAAGAGCGTGATCGCGACGCTGTCGGCGTTCCTCAACAGCGAGCTGTCGGCGTTCTACTTCGACATCCGCAAGGACACGCTCTATTGCGATCCGCCTTCCTCGCTGACGCGCAAGGCGGCGCTGACCACGATCGATACGCTCTGCAACGCGATCCTGAAATGGCTGGCGCCGGTCCTGAGCTTCACCGCCGAGGAGGCGTGGCGCATGTACCGGCCCGACGCCGAGCCCTCGGTTCATCTGACGCTGTTCCCCGAAGGTCTCGAAGACTTCCGCGACGACAAGCTCGCCGCGAAATGGGAGATCATCCGCAACGTGCGTCGCGTCGTCACCGGCGCGCTGGAGCTCGAGCGCGCGGCCAAGAACATCGGTTCGTCGCTCGAGGCATCACCGGTGATCTATATCGCTGACCGGAACACACAGATGACGCTATTTGACGTCGATCTCGCCGAGGTCTGCATCACCTCGAATTACGAGGTGCGCGAGGGCGAGGCGCCGGAGGCAGCGTTCCGTCTCGATGCCGTTCCTGGCGTTGCGGTCGTGGTCGAGAAGGCGGTGGGCACCAAATGCGCCCGCTCCTGGAAGATCCTGCCGACCGTCGGCGAGGACGCGGACTATCCCGACGTCACCCCGCGCGATGCCAAGGCGCTGCGCGAATGGAAGGCGTTGGGGGTAGCAATCTAGTTCGATGTCGTCCTGGCGAAAGCCAGGACGCATAATCCCCCGCCGTCAATTTGCAGCGAAGACAGATGACCACGCGTCTTTCAAACGATAACCGCCTGGGGTTATGGGTCCCGGCCTTCGCCGGGACGACATTGGAATTCGTTGCGGCGCCGGAGGCCATCTCGAAATGACCCCTCTCCGCGCCGGCATTCTGTCTGCCGTGATTTCGCTCGTGCTGGACCAGGTCTCGAAACTCTGGCTGCTCAACGTGTTCGACCTCGACCGTCGCGGCGGGCTGAGGTTGACGCCGTTCTTCGACCTCATGCCGGCCTGGAACAAAGGCATCAGCTATGGTTGGCTGCAGACCGAAGGCACGGCGGGGCCGATCGCGTTGATGGCGGTCAAGGCCGTGGCGGTGGTTCTGCTGGCGGTCTGGATGACCCGCGCGCAGACCCGGCTGGCAACGGTGGCGCTGGGGTTGATCATCGGCGGCGCCCTCGGCAATGCCATCGATCGCCTAGCCTATGGGGCCGTATTTGATTTCGCGCTGTTTCACATCGAAATCGCCGGAAAAACCTACAATTGGTACGTCTTTAACCTCGCTGACGTGGCCATCGTTGCTGGGGTGGCGGCCCTATTGTATGATTCCTTCCTGGGGGTACCCGCCGCAAAAGCGCCCTGATCCCGGCCGATACGGGCCCGGACGGTGGAACCTTGCTTGCGAGGCAGGCCCGCGCAAGGCGCGGCGATCGAATACGAAACAGAACAGGTACAGCGATGCGCGAAAGCGAGCCGAAAGGTTGGATGATGCTAAGCCCGAGGCACGGGCTGTTGCGCTCGCTGAAGCTCACTTCGGTCGCACTCGGCATCGGTCTCGTGATGGTGGCCGGCGCAGCCCGTGCCGGCGATGACGACGAAGAGGACGACCGGACGTTCGAGGAAAAGATCATCGACAATCTGATGACGGGCCTCGGCGCCCAGGGCGGCCGCAGCCTGGAGAGGCCCGGCATCGAATACCGCGAACGTTCGCCCCTGGTGGTGCCGCCGAAGCTCGACCTGCCGCCGCCAGCGTCGTCCGCCGAGGCGAGCGCACCGAACTGGCCCAAGGACCCCGACGAAAAGCGCCGCAAGGAGCTTGCTGCCGCAAGAAAGAAATCCGGCACCAAATTCCAGCAGCCGTGGGAAGCCGCCCGGCCGCTCACGCCAGCCGAGCTGAACGCGGGCAAGACGAACGGCCCTACTCGTACCACCAGCAACGAACCGGGCCAGCCTACTCAGAACAATCCGACCATGAGTCCGGCCCAGCTCGGCTACACCGGCGGCCTGTTCAAGCTCCTCAAGGGCAACAGCAGCGAATCCACGCAATTCAAGTCTGAGCCGCCGCGGGAATCCCTGACCGAGCCGCCCGCCGGCTACCAGACGCCCTCGCCGAATTATTCCTATGGCACGGGGCCGGACCAGACCCGCAAGACGTATTACGACGTGCTGAGCGGCAAGGAGAAAGAGCAATAGCGCTCTTGCCGGCCCGCGTGCTTCTGCGGAACTGCCGCAATCGTCCGGTGTAGGCCGGACGCGGCACATGACGTATCTTTAACTTCACGATGACGGCGTTCTCTGCTTCGTGACGCAAAGTGCTAGGCCGCACGGTGTAGCATGCCGTGCTTTTGCACCCGGACATTTGGCTCCGGGCTTTCACAAGGATTGTGATGTCCTCATACCGATCGGCTGCCTGCCTCCTCGCCGCGTTGCTTTCGACTTGTGCTCTTACGACCGGCGGCGCATTCGCCCAGACAACGGTAACATCCGCACCGCCCAGCAGCTTCACGCTCGGTAACGGCCTCCAGGTCGTGGTGATCCCCGACCACCGCACGCCCGTGGTCACGGAGATGATCTGGTACAAGGTCGGCTCGGCCGACGAGACGCCCGGCAAATCGGGGCTCGCCCATTTTCTCGAGCATCTGATGTTCAAGGGCACGGAGAAACATCCGGTCGGCGAGTTTTCCCAGACCGTGCTGCGCGTCGGCGGCAACGAGAACGCCTCCACCTCGGTCGACTACACCAACTACTATCAGCGTGTGCCGCGCGAACAGCTGCCGACCATGATGGAGTTCGAAGCTGATCGCATGACCGGGCTCGTGCTCAAGGACGAGAACGTGCTGCCCGAGCGCGACGTCGTGCTCGAAGAGTACAACATGCGCGTCGCGAACAGCCCCGAGGCACGGCTGAACGAACAGGTCATGGCCGCGCTCTATCTCAACCATCCCTATGGCCGGCCGGTGATCGGCTGGCACCAGGAGATCGAGAAGCTCAATCGCGAGGATGCGCTGGCATTCTACCGCCGCTTCTATGCGCCGAACAACGCGATCCTGGTGATCGCCGGCGATGTCGAGGTCGCCGACGTGCGCCCGCTGGTCGAGCGCAATTTCGGCCCGATCCCGGCACAGCCAGCGATCCCCGCGCAACGCATCCGACCGCAGGAGCCGGAGCCGGCGGCCCCGCGCACCGTCACGCTATCCGATCCGCGCGTCGAGCAGCCCGGTCTGCGCCGCTATTACCTCGTGCCATCGGCAACCACGGCGGCGGCCGGTGAGAGCGCCGCGCTCGACGTGCTTGCGCAACTGATGGGCAGCGGCAGCAACTCCTATCTCTACCGTGCGCTCGTGGTCGACAAGCCGCTCGCGGTCTCCGCCAGCGCCAGCTATTCGAGTACCTCGCTCGACCCGAGCCAGTTCTCGATCGCGGCCTCTCCCAAGCAGGGCGTCAGCTTTGCAGAGGTCGAGCAGGTCATCGACGGCGTGATCGCCGACATCGTGCAGAACCCGATCCGCGCCGAGGATCTCGAGCGGGTCAAGACCCAGCTCATCGCCGAAGCAATCTACGCCCAGGACAATCAGGCAGTGCTGGCGCGCTGGTATGGCGGCGCGCTGACGACGGGCCTGTCCATCGAGGACATCCGCAGCTGGCCCGATCGCATCCGCGCCGTGACCGCCGAACAGGTACGCGCCGCCGCGCAAAAGTGGCTCGAGAAGAAGCGCTCGGTCACCGGCTATCTGATCAAGGACACCACCACCGCCAAGCGCGAGGAGAAGCGTTCGTGACCCATCCCTTCCTCCGCGTGCGCGGCATTGCGCTCTCCGTCGTCACCTCGGTGGCTCTCTCTTTGGCGTCCCTGTCGCCGTCGCAGGCCGCAGCCAGGATCCAGCATCTGACCTCGCCGGGCGGTATCGAAGCCTGGTTCGTGCAGGACGCGACCGTGCCGCTGATCGCGATGGAGTATTCCTTTGCCGGCGGCGCATCGCAGGATCCCAAGGGCAAGCCGGGCGTCGCCAACCTCGTCGGTGACCTCCTCGACGAAGGCTCCGGCGATCTCGATTCCAAGACCTTCCACGAGCGGCTCGATCGCCGCGCCATCGAGCTCTCCTTCAGCGCCAGCCGCGACACGTTCCGCGGCAGCCTGCGCATGCTCCGCGACAACAAGGACGAAGCTTTCGACCTGTTGCGGATGGCACTGACCTCGCCGCATTTCGACACCGCCGACGTCGAGCGCATCCGTTCCCAGATCATCTCGGGCCTGCGCCGTGACACCACCAATCCGACCGCTCTCGCCAGCCGCAAGTTCCTGGAGATCGCCTTCGGCGATCATCCCTACGGTCGGCAGACCAGCGGGACGCTGGAAAGCGTGCCGACCATCACGGTCGCCGACATGAAGGATTATGTCGGTCGCGTCCTCGCCAGGGACACGCTGAAGGTTGCGGTCGTCGGCGACGTCGACCCCGCAACGCTCGGCAAGCTGCTCGACAAGACGTTTGGCGGCCTGCCGGCCAAGGCGAACCTCACGCCGGTCCCCGACATCGAGCCAGCCTCGCCGCCGCAGCGCGCTTTCGTGCCGCTCGACGTGCCGCAGACGGTGATCACCTTCGGCGGCCCCGGCGTGAAGCGCAGCGATCCGAACTTCATGGCCGCCTACGTCGTCAACCACATCCTGGGTGGCGGCGGATTGTCCTCCCGGCTTTATCGCGAGGTGCGCGAGAAGCGCGGGCTGGCCTATTCGGTGTTTGAATCGCTGTTGTGGATGGAGCACTCGGCCGTCTTCATCGGCAACACCGGCACGCGTGCAGACCGCGCCGGCGACACCATCGATGCGATCGAGAAGGAGGTGCGACGCATCGCCGAGGAGGGACCGACGCAGAAGGAGCTCGACGAGGCGAAGTCCTACCTCAAGGGCTCACAGATGCTGGCGCTCGACACCTCCTCCAAGCTCGCCCAGGCGCTGCTGCAATATCAACAGGACAAGCTGCCGATCGATTATATCGAGAAGCGCAATGCCATCGTCGATGCCGTGACGCTGGACGACGCCAGGCAGGCCGCGAAGCGGCTGTGGGGCCAGGGCCTCCTGACCGTCATCGTCGGCCGCGCCCCCCAGGCGGCCGCGCAGCCCGCCGCAGCGGCCGCTGCGGCCGCGCCGAAGTCGAACTGAACTCGCGCTTCTCCGCGCTGAATGGCCGGGCTTGCCCCGGCCATTCGCATTTTCCCTGATGCAGCATTGCCAAATGAGGGTGCCCGCGATAGGTCGGGGCATCACGAGTGGTGCCACCATGCTGCGGATTTCCCGCGATCTCGTCATCGACGAAGAAGACATCGAGATCGGCTTCGTCCGCGCCTCCGGCCCGGGCGGACAGAACGTCAACAAGGTCGCGACATCAGCGCAACTGCGCTTCGACACGCGCAAGCTGACTTTGCCGGAGGACGCCGCCTTGCGCCTTGCGCGCCTCGCCGGCCAGCGCATGACCAAGGACGGCGTCATCGTGATCCAGGCGCAGCGTTTCCGCACCCAGGAGCGCAACCGCCAGGACGCGATCGATCGCCTGCTCGAGATGCTGCGCGAGGCCATGGTACGGCCGACGCCACGCCGTGCGACACGACCGACCTTCGCCTCCAAGCAGCGCCGGCTCGACAGCAAGAAGCGCCGCGGCGACATCAAGGCCAGGCGCGGCGGCGGTTTCGACGATTGACCGGCCAAATCCTCCGGCCGCAGAGCGACCGGAGGTTAGCTGTTTCGCGTCTCGATGCTAGTAGCGCTTGCCGCCGGCGGCACTGCCCGAAACGGAATCGTTGACCGTCCCCTTATGCATTGCGCTGCCCGTGGTGCCGACCGCGCCCTTCGTACCCTTGGTCGACTTCATGCCCATTTGCTCGCCCGCAGCTCCCTGCTGTGCGCCGAGCGCTTCGTCCTCGCCCGACGGCGCGGCGCCCTGCATAGGTTTGCTTTGCACGGTGCCGCCTGTCTTGACGCCGGTTGACGCACCTTGCGCGAAAACTGGCGCAGCAATGAGAGCCGAAACAGCGCATGCGATCACAGAGGTCTTCACCAACTTCATCCATTTCTCCTGGATTTTTTCGCGATGAACGGTTCGGTTGCTCCCCGCGCCGCTCGCATGTGCCGGACCATTTCATCGCCTAGAGAGTTCGAACGGCGCGACTCTCATGCAATCCGCGTCGTGTGGTGATCGTTTAGGGATTTCTAGGCGGTTTCGCGAAATTGTGTTCCTCATATGCGGCGGCGCGGAACACACACAAGCCGCGAGCCCCCACTTGCGACGAAACAGCCCGCTACTACCACTGCATGTTTGGCGCCGCCTAGAGTTTGCGCACGCTGACGTTGATGTGGATGGGCGGGTTCTTGCCGATGCGCGCAGTCGTGGTGGGATTGTGCACCGCAGTGGTGCTGGTGGTGCGGGTCGCCGACGCGCAAATGCCGTTGCCGGCTGCAAAGCCGGCGGATGGCGCAACACTCTTCAAGCAGCAATGCGCGGTGTGCCACACGACGAACCTGTCGGAACCGATGCGGCAAGGCCCGCCACTGGTCAAGATCGTGGGACGACCGGCCGGAAAGACTGAAGGGTTTCACTATTCAGAGGGCCTCGCGAAGGCGGACTTCGCCTGGGACGAGGCGAGACTCGATGCCTGGCTGACCAATCCGCAAGCCGTCATTCCCGGCGTGGTCATGGCCTACCGGCAGGCCAAGCCCGAGACCCGCGCCGCCATCATCGCTTATCTGAAGGAGCTGAACTGATGGCAAAGCCGGTTCATTCCATGATCCGCGTGCTCGAGGAGGCACGCTCGCTCGACTTCTACAGGCGCGCCTTCGGCCTCGAAATCGCCGACCATCTGAAATTTCCGGACTTCGCCCTGATTTATCTGCGTCACCCTTCCTCACCTTTCGAGGTTGAGCTGACGGTCAATTCCGATCGCAAGGAGCCGTACGCGCTCGGCGACGGCTACGGACATCTCGCCGTGGTGGTCGAGGATCTCGACGCCGAACACGCCCGCTTCGAGCGCGAGCAGCTGGCACCGGGGCCGCTGCGCGACTTCAAGCATGAGGGCAAGACGCTGGCGCGCTTTTTCTTCGTCAGTGATCCCGATGGCTACAAGATCGAGGTGATCCAGCGGGGCGGACGTTTCAACTGATCAAAACGCAAAATCACGGAGGAATCCCATGAGAGAAGTCGATCGTCGAAGCAAGCATAGTCGCCGCGTCTTCCTTCAGGGCGCGGCAACGGCCGTGCCGGTCGTGGCCGCTGCGACCAGCGTTGGCGTGAACATCGAAAACGCTTGGGCCGATGACTCGAGCGCGCTGGAGCCCGCGACGATGAAGACGCTGTTGAAGGTTGCGCGCGACATCTATCCGCACGACGTTCTCGGCGACAGCTACTACATCACGGCGATCAAGCCATGGGACGGCAAGGCGGCCAAGGACCCGACCGTCAAAACCCTCATCAGCGACGGCATCGCCAGGCTCGACCAGAACTCACGCGACCGCCACAAATTGCCCTACGCCGAGGTGCCCTGGGAAGCGGACCGCGTCGTGCTGCTGAAGGAGATCGAGCAGAGCGACTTCTTCCAGAAGGTGCGCGGGGACCTCATCGTGTCGCTCTACAACCAGAAAGAGGTCTGGCCGCGGTTCGGCTACGAGGGCTCATCCGCCGAGCATGGCGGCTACATCAACCGCGGCTTTGCCGACATCGACTGGCTATCGAAAGCTTAAGTCGCACCCAACGGTTCAGGAGAAACGCATATGGCAAAATTCGATCTGAACGACAGCGGCGTTGTGGTGATCGTCGGCTCCGGTGCCGGAGGCGGCACGCTGGGCAACGAGCTCGCACAGAAGGGCGTCAAGGTCGTCATTCTCGAAGCCGGTCCGCGCATCGAGAATCAGGACTTCATCAACGACGAGTGGGACAGCTTTTCCCAGCTCGCCTGGTCGGACACACGCACCACGTCGGGGACCTGGCGGGTCGCCAAGGACTTCCCGAATCTTCCCGCCTGGATCGTCAAGGCGGTCGGCGGCTCCACGGTGCACTGGGCCGGCGCGTCGCTGCGCTTCGACGAGCACGAGTTCAGGGTGAAGAGCACCTACGGCAACATTCCCGGTGCGAACCTGCTCGACTGGCCGGTCACGCTCGCGGAGATGGAGCCGTGGTACGCCAAGGCCGAAGACAAGATGGGCGTAACCCGCACCAACGGCATTCCCGGGCTTCCCGGCAACAACAATTTCAAGGTGCTCGAGGCCGGCGCCAAGAAGCTCGGCTACAAGACCGTGCACACCGGCAATATGGCGATCAACAGCCAGCCGCGCGATGGCCGCGGATCGTGCCAGCAGATCGGCTTCTGCTTCCAGGGCTGCAAGTCCGGTGCCAAATGGTCGACGCTCTACACCGAGATCCCGAAGGGCGAGGCGACCGGCAATCTCGAGGTCCGGCCCAACAGCATGGCGATCAAGATCGAGCATGATGCGAGCGGCAAGGTGACCGGTGTCGTCTACGCCGACGAGACCGGCGCGATGCAGCGCCAGAAGGCCCGCATCGTTGCGGTCGCCGGCAATTCGATCGAAAGCCCGAGGCTGTTGCTCAACAGTGCCTCGAACACATTCACCGACGGCCTTGCCAACTCGAGCGGACAGGTCGGCCGCAACTACATGCGCCACATGACGGGCAGCGTCTATGCGGTGTTCGAGAAGGCGGTGCACATGTATCGCGGCACGACCATGGCCGGCATCATCCGCGACGAGGCGGCCAACAATCCGAAGCGCGGCTTCGTCGGAGGCTACGAGATGGAGACGCTGTCGATCGGCCTGCCCTTCATGGCGGCGTTCCTCAATCCCGGCGCCTGGGGGCGGCCGTTCACCGCTGCGCTCGACGGCTATCCTCGGATGGCCGGCATGTGGCTGGTCGGCGAGGACATGCCGCAGGAGACGAACCGCATCACGCTCGATCCGACCGTGAAGGACAAGTTCGGAATGTCGGTCGCAAGCGTGCATTTCGACGATCATCCCAATGATGTCGCGATGCGAGCGCACGCCTACAAGCAGGGTGCGGCGGTCTACGACGCCGTCGGCGCCACCGTGACCTATCCGACACCGCCCTATCCGAGCACCCACAATCTCGGCACCAACCGGATGAGCGAAAAGCCGCGGGATGGCGTGGTCAACAAGTTCGGTCAGACCCACGACGTCAAGAATCTGTTCGTCTCGGACGGCAGCCAATTCACCAGCGGCGCGGCCTGCAACCCGACGCTGACCATCGTCGCGCTCGCTATCCGTCAGGCGGACTACATCGCCGGCGCGATGCAGAAGAAGGAAATCTGATACCCTACATGACGAAGCGGCTCAGTCCTGCCGGACAGAGCCGCTTTTGCGTTTGTGCGATTGCGCGCGCCTGAAGGACAGATGCGGCTTATTCGGCCGCATCGAGAATGCGCGTGGCCGCACCCTTGAACTCCTGCACCTGCACGACGTTCTTGGAGCGGTAGATCAGGCAGGAGCAGCGCAGCAGCGAGGCGAAATTGTTGACCTCGCCATGATGGTCGAGGACTTCGTTGTAGAGCGTCGTCAGGAACTTGCCGAGGCTCATGCTCTCCTTGGCCGCGATCTCCTCCAGCGTATCCCAGAACGCCATTTCCAGCCGGATCGAGGTGCAATGCCCGCCGATCCTGAGCGAGCGGGTCTGGGACTCATAATCGCGTTGGGGCTGATGCGCGAACAAATGGCACATGGCGTCCTCCCGTCCTGTTGCCGTTTTTTCACGATGCTACACCCGCACCCCACGGCTCACAATCAGGACCGACGGAGAAGACGGGCCCGCTGCCGGCACGCGATTTTTTTCGAACGTCCAATGTCTTCAATGTGATAGACCGCCCTCTTCCCCAGCCCGCCACGTTGGCGTTGCCCAACACATGCTTTTGACGCAACACGGCTTAAGATAGCCGTCCCCGAGCGAATCCAAGTCCGAGCCCATGCCCGTCCGTCAGCTTCCAGAGCAAGTCGTCAACCGCATCGCCGCCGGCGAGGTGGTCGAGCGTCCGGCGAGCGTGGTCAAGGAACTGGTCGAGAACGCCGTCGATGCCGGCGCGAGCCGCATCGACGTATTCACCGATGGCGGCGGCCGGCGGCGGATCGGCATCACCGACGACGGCAGCGGCATGACCGTGAAGGACCTGTCGCTCGCAGTCGAACGCCACGCGACCTCGAAACTCGACGACGAAGACCTCCTGCAAATCCGAACGCTCGGGTTCCGCGGCGAGGCGCTGCCCTCGATCGGCTCGGTCGCGCGGCTCTCGATCACCACGCGCCACGCCAGCGAGTCGCACGCCTGGGCGCTGTCGGTCGAGGGCGGAGAGAGGTCCGAGATCATGCCGGCGGCGCTTGCGCACGGCACGCGCGTCGAGGTCAACGATCTCTTCTACGCAACGCCGGCGCGGTTGAAATTCCTGAAGACCGACCGCACCGAGGCCGAAGCGATCCGCGAGGTCGTGCGGCGGCTGGCGATGGCGCGGCCCGATATCGCCTTCACGCTCGCCGGCGAGGAGCGCGCGCCGGTCACCTGGGCTGCTGCCCTGCCCGGCGCCGCCGGCCGGCTGACCCGGCTCGGCGACATTTTGGGCGCGGAATTTCGTAGCCACGCGATCGAGGTTCATGCCGAGCGCGACGGCGTCGTCGTCGCGGGTTACGCGGCTGCCCCGGCGCTGACAAAGGCGAATGCGCTCGGGCAATATCTCTTCGTCAATGGGAGGCCCGTGCGCGACAAGCTGATCCTGGGCGCGGTGCGCGCGGCCTATTTCGACTATCTGCCGCGCGACCGCCATCCGGTGCTGGCGCTGTTCGTCACGCTCGACCCGCGCGAGGTCGACGCCAACGTGCATCCAGCCAAGACCGAAGTGCGATTCCGCAATGCTGGTCTCGTGCGTGCGCTGATCGTGCACGGATTGAAGGAAGGTCTAGCGCGCGAGGGCCGGCGTACCGCCGCGAACAGCGGCGGCAGCGCGCTGTCGTCATTCCGCCCCGCGTTCGCGCCGCGCCCCGGCAACTGGGACTGGCGGCAGTCGCCATCCGCCCCGACGGCGCCGCTGCCGTCGTTCGAGGGCACCGCTGCGCCCGCTTTCGCGGAGCGCGTGCAGGCGGCCTTCGACGTCGGCGCGCCGGCTGCGGATGTGAGAATCGAGGCGCAGCTGGTCGGCGATATGGTCGATCGTCCGCTCGGTGCTGCGCGCACGCAGATCCACGAGACCTACATCGTGTCACAGACCCGCGACGGCCTCATCATCGTTGACCAACATGCAGCCCATGAGCGTATCGTCTACGAACGGCTGAAGGCGTCGCTGGCGAAAAACGGTGTGCAGCGGCAGCTCCTGTTGATCCCCGAGATCGTCGAGATGGACGAGGCGACGGTGGAGCGGCTGCTCGCGCGCAGCCGCGAGCTGTCCTCGTTCGGGCTCGCGATCGAATCCTTCGGCCCCGGCGCCGTCGCGGTGCGCGAGACGCCGTCTCTGCTCGGCAAGACCGATGCAGGCGGCCTCCTGCGCGATCTCGCCGAGCACATGGCCGAGTGGGACGAGGCGCTGCCACTGGAGCGCCGCCTGATGCACGTCGCCGCCACCATGGCCTGCCACGGCTCGGTGCGCGCGGGCCGCAGGCTCAGACCTGAGGAGATGAACGCGCTGCTTCGCGAGATGGAGGAGACGCCGAATTCCGGCCAGTGCAATCACGGCCGGCCGACCTATGTGGAGCTGAAGCTCGCGGATGTCGAGAAGCTGTTCGGGCGAAGATGATCCCGATGTCGTAGGGTCGGCAAAGGCGCAACGCGCCGTGCCCACCATCTCTCCACGATTGCGACAAAAGAGGCGGGCACGGCGCGCGAAGAGCGCGCCTTTGCCCACCCTACGATTTCCTCAAAAACACGAACTCGGTGTCATCATACGCGCGCCGCTCCAGTTCCTCGAAACCTTCAGGTGCGGCGAATTGCGCGGCTTTCGCTTCCTCGACCACCAGCAATGCATCTGGCGTCAGCCAGCCGCCATCACGCAATGAACCAAGCGCCTTCTCAGCCAGACCCTTGCCATAGGGTGGATCGAGGAACACGAGCGAAAACGGCTCGACGGGATGCGCAGGTCCAAGGTCCGTTGCATCGCGACGATAGACCTTCGTTACGCCGCCCAAGCCCAGCGCCTCGACATTATTGCGGAGTAGCGCGCGCGCCTCGGCGCCATTGTCGACGAACAGCGTAAATTTCGCGCCGCGCGAGGACGCCTCGATGCCGAGCGCGCCGGTGCCGGCGAAAAGATCGAGCACGCGCGCGTCCTCGATCGGATCGTCATAGGCGTGCACCAGGATGTTGAACACGGACTCGCGCAAACGATCCGCCGTGGGACGGATGTCGCGCGAGGACGGCGAGGCGAGATTGCGCCCCTTCAATCGTCCGCCGACGACGCGCATTTACTCGTCTTTCGGCCTGAGATCGCGCTTGCCGTGATAGCCGCGCTTGGGACGGCGCGGCGGGCCGTAGCCGCTCGCTTCCATCTCGTTGCGCTCCCGCGCCTCCTCGCTGCCGGTGCGCTGCACCAGCACACGGCGACCCTTGCGGTCATTGATCACGGCACGCTTCATCGGCTTCTTCTCGTGCGGAGCATCGTCGTCGCGGGAGGCGGATTTCGAGGGCACGTCGAACTGCGCACCGGATTTCTCGATCACCTTGTCGCCGAGCTGCTCGCGCAGCACGCGTGACTTGATCTCGTCGACCTGCCCCTCGGGGATCTCGCCGAGCTGGAACGGACCGTAGGACACGCGGATCAGCCGGTTCACCTCGAGCCCGAGATGAGCGCAGACGTTGCGCACCTCGCGGTTCTTGCCTTCGCGGATCGCGAACACCAGCCAGACATTGGCGCCCTGGTCGCGCTCGAGCGTGGCGTCGATCGGGCCGTATTTGACGCCCTCGACCTCGATGCCATTCTTCAACGCATCGAGCTGGGCCTGCGTGATCTCGCCATGGGCACGGACGCGGTAGCGGCGCAGCCAGCCGGTGTCGGGCAATTCGAGCGTGCGCGCGAGGCCGCCATCATTGGTGAGCAGCAAGAGACCTTCGGTGTTGAAGTCGAGCCGGCCGACGCTGATCAGCCGCGGCAGGCCTTCCGGCAGGTTGTCGAACACCGTCGGCCGCCCCTCGGGGTCGTCATGCGTCGTCATCAGCCCGCGCGGCTTGTGATAGAGGAACAGCCGCGTGCGCTCGCGCGGCGGCAACGGCTTGCCGTCGACGGCAACGACGTCGTTCTGGGTGACATCGAGCGCCGGCGAGTTGATCACGCGACCGTTAACGGTGACACGGCCCTGCGTGACCATCTCCTCGGCATCGCGCCGCGAGGCGAGGCCTGCGCGCGCAAGCACCTTGGCGATGCGCTCGCCGGCCTTCTTCGGCTTCGGCTCTTCCTCACGACGCGGCCGCCTGTCGAAATCACGATCGCGCTCGCGATAGGCGCCGCGGCCGCCGAAGGCCGGACGCCTGGCGAAGATCTGACCGTCGTCCTCGTTGTCGCGGCGCGGCCGGTCGCGGAAGCGGCCTTCGCTGCGCGGATGCTCCTGCCAGTCCATGCGGCCCTCCGGCCGCTTGTCGCGCGACCGGCCGAACTTGGGACGGTCGTCACCAAAGCGTTCCTCGCGCGAGCGCTGGAAACGCGGACGATCTTCACCGCCCTCCTCGCGGCGCCGCGAGAAGCGCGGACGATCTTCGCCACGACCACCCTCCCGCCGGTCGTCGCGCTGGCGCCACGGCTTATCCTCACCGCGCTCACGGCCGCCAAAATCCTTGCCGAAAGACTTGCGGGGACGATCGTCACGGTCGCGCGGGCGATCGCCAAAGCTGCGCTTGCGATCCCCACCTTCGAAGGTGCGCTTGCGATCTCCAGAGTCGCCTTTGCGATCTCCGGAGTCGCCCTTGCGATCCCTAAAGTCGCGCTTGCCTTCGAAATCGCGATCGCGGCCAAAGTCCTTGCGCGGCCGGTCGGAGCCGCCGCGCGAAAACTTTCGGTCGTCGAACCGCCGCTCGGACCGTTCGCCGCGCGGCGCCCGCTCGTCGCGGTCGAATTGCGGGCGGTCTCCGCGCGGCTTGAACGGACGGTCGCCACGCGGCTTGAAGCTGCGCTCGCCGCGCTCCTCGCGACCGCGGTCGTCGCGCTTGAAGCGCGGCCGGTCGCCATAGTCGCGGCGCGGCGCGTCGCCGTCCTCGCGGCGGCGGAACGGGCGGCTGTCGCGGTCGCCACGGGACGGGCGCTCGTCGCGATCGCCCTTGCCGGCAAAGCCGCGCTTGGCGAACTTCTTCTCGGGGCCGCGCGGCTTGCCGGTGCGACCCTTGGACGGGCCTCGATCACGCCGGTCGCGGGAATCGTTGTCTTTGTCGCTGTCGCGGGGCATGAATAATCTCACTTGGGGGGCGGCGCGATGAGCATTGTGCGCGCTCGTTCGGAGCCGCATGCTCAGGCAAAATCGGTATCCACTCTTGCTGAAGGCGGAGCTAGTAGCAGGTTTCTGGCGATGATACGAGGCATGAAAGCCCCTTCTTTCATGGATTTGGCGCTCAAAACCGCCGAAAATGCCGGAAAATCGGGCGAAGTTCCGATCGGATGCGTCGTGGTGCGCAATTACGAGGTCATCGCGACCGCCGCCAACCGAACGCTGACCGACCACGACCCCACGGCCCATGCCGAGATCATCGCGCTGCGCGAAGCCGCCAAGAAGATCGGCAGCGAGCGGCTGGTCGATTGCGACCTCTACGTGACGCTCGAACCCTGCACCATGTGTGCGGGCGCGATCTCCTTTGCAAGGGTCAGGCGGCTCTATTACGGCGCGGCCGACCCCAAGGGCGGCGCGGTGGAGTCCGGGGTGCGGTTCTTCGCCTCCCCAACCTGCCATCACACGCCCGAGGTCTATTCGGCGGTCGGCGAGAGCGAGGCCGCGCGGCTCTTGCGCGAGTTCTTTCGCGAGCGGCGCTAGCTGCCTACGAAAAACTCGCGCAGCGCTTTCGCGGTCACGTCGGGGTTTTCCTCGGTCAGGAAATGCCCCGAGTCCACCGGCATGCCCTCGACATTGGTCGCCCATTGCTTCCAGGTGTCGAGCGGCGTGGCGGCGGCCTGGGCGACGCCGGCGTTTCCCCACAGCGCGAGCATCGGGATCGTGATCTTCTTGCCGGCCGCGAAATCGGCCTTGTCGAGTTCGTAGTCGAAATAGGCGCCGGCGCGATAGTCCTCGCACATCGCATGCACGCGCGCGGGGTCGCGGAACGGCGCGAGGTAGTGCTCGAGCGCGCGCCTGTCGATCGCGTCCAGCGTCTTCGACTTGGTCTGGCTCGCCATCTTGAAACGCAGGAAGAATTCGCCGTTGCTCGCGATCAGCGTTTCCGGCAGCGGCGCGGGCTGCGCCAGGAAGGTCCAGTGATAGATCTTCAGTGCATACTGCCGGTTCATGCGCTCCCAGTAATCATAGGTCGGCAGGATATCGAGCACGGCGAGCCGCGAGAGCCGGCCGGGATGATCGAGCGCGAGGCGATAGGAGACTCGCCCGCCGCGGTCGTGGCCGGCGAGCGCAAAATGCACGTGGCCGAGTTGCTCCATGGCCTCGACCATGGTCTTCGCCATTGCGCGCTTGCTGTAGGGCGTATGCTGCGCATCGCTGTCCGGCATGTCCGACCAGCCATAGCCCGGCAGGTCGGCAATGATCAGCGTGAAGGCGTCGGCAAGCTGCGGCGCGACGCGGTGCCACATCACATGCGTCTCGGAGAAGCCGTGCAGCAGCAGCAGCGGCGGCCCCTTGCCGCCGACGCGGGCAAAGATGCGGCCCGAGTAGGTGTTGATCCATTCGGAGGCAAAGCCCGGGTAGAGGTCGGCGAGATCGGACATGACTTTCCTCCCCTCAAATGTCGTTTTCGGCCACCCTTTGAGGCGCGGCCACGGCGGCACCAACCAAAATGCCGAAAACAACCCCATGCAAAGTAGCACGGCGGCTGCCGGCAAGCGTGCGTCCGATGCGCGCGTTCCGGAAAAACGTTAGTTAAATCTTGGCCTTCTCCGCTTCCACCGCCTGCCAGCCGATATCGCGGCGGCAAAAGCCCTCTGGCCAGCGGATGCGATCGACGGCCTGGTAGGCGCGCGCCTGCGCCTCCGCCACAGTCTTGCCGAGCGCGCAGACGTTGAGCACGCGGCCGCCATTGGCGAGGATCGCGCCATCCTTCGCCACCGTGCCAGCATGGAAGATCTCGACGGTGTCGACCTCAGCGGCCTCGTCGAGCCCGTCGATGCGGGTGCCCTTCCGGTAGTCGCCGGGATAGCCGTTAGCGGCCATCACGACGGTGAGCGCCGATTCCGGATACCAGCGCAGATCGAAGTTCTTGAGTTGCCCGTCGCAGGAGGCGAGCAGCGCCGGCACGATGTCGGACATCATGCGCAGCATCAGCACCTGGCACTCGGGATCGCCGAAGCGGACGTTGAACTCGAACAGCTTTGGGCCCTGCGTCGTCAGCATGATCCCGGCATAGAGCACGCCGCGGAACGGCGTGCTGCGCTGCTTCATGCCGGCGACTGTCGGCAGGATGATTTTGGCCATGATCGCGTCATGGATCGCCGGCGTGACCAGCGGCGTCGGCGAATAGGCGCCCATGCCGCCGGTGTTCGGGCCGACGTCATGGTCGAACACGCGCTTGTGGTCCTGGGCGGAGGCCAGCGGAATGGCGGTCTCGCCGTCGCACAGCGCAAAGAAGCTGATCTCGCGGCCCGGCAGGAATTCCTCGATCACCACCTCGGCGCCGGCCTCGCCAAAGGCGCCGTCGAACATCATGGCGATGGCGTCCTCGGCCTCGCGCATGCTCTTGGCGACGACGACGCCCTTTCCGGCGGCAAGGCCGTCGGCCTTGACCACGATCGGCGCGCCCTGGGTGTGGATGTAGGCGAGTGCGTCGGCTGCCTTGGTGAAGCGCTTGTAGGCGCCGGTGGGAATGCCGAACTCGGAGCACAGCGCCTTGGTAAAGCCCTTGGAGCTTTCGAGCTGGGCGGCGGCCTTGCTCGGCCCGAACGCCTTGATCCCGGCGGCTGCAAGATCATCGACGATGCCGGCCGCGAGCGGGGTCTCAGGGCCGACTACGACCAGTTCGACAGCATTGGTCTTGCAGAAGTCGATCACGGCGGCATGGTCGGCGACATCGAGCGCCACGCACTCCGCCTCGCGGGCGATCCCGGCATTGCCCGGTGCGCACCAGAATTTGGTCACCAGAGGGGACGCCGCGATCTTCCATGCGAGGGCATGTTCGCGGCCGCCGGAACCGAGCAGTAGAATGTGCATGCGTGTCTCAAAACGGGGGTGTGCTGGACGCGTCGGTCGCACGAATCCGCGCTGGCCTCAAGAGGGGGCTCCGTCATTCCGGGGCGCGCCTCTTGGCGCGAGCCCGGAATGACGGCGGGGATACGCCTAGCTCTGCTTCCCCGCAATGATCTCCTGCAACGTCGCCACATGCCGGGCGAACGCGCCGCGGCCCGAGGCGGTCGCGGTGACGGTGGTCTGCGGCTTCTTGCCGACGAAGGCCTTATCCACGGAGACGTAACCGGCCTTGGCCAGGGTCTCGATATGCGCGCCGAGATTGCCGTCGGTGGCGCCGGTGAGCTTCTTCAGGCGCGCGAATTCCAGGCCGGTGGCGACCGGCAGTGCGTTCAGAGCGGCCATGATCTTCAGCCGCAACGGCTGATGAATGATGTCGTCAAGCTCGGCCATCAGATCCGCCGCATCCAGAGGCCGCCCAGGATCAGGCCGCCGCCGTTGACGAAGGCCATCCAGAGCGGGAACGGCTCACCGATATAGAAGAAGCCGACCAACGTCAGAGCGATGATGCCGAGGCCGATCGCAACGAATGCATAGCCGAACCAGAGCCCCGCGAGTGTGTAGAACAACATGAAGTAGATCGGCCAGAATGCGCCGAGCTCGCGCGGGCCGAAATGACCGAGCACGTTGGTGCAGATATAACCGAACGCGAAGAACAGCACGAAGACCAGCACGAGCCTGATGTCGAAGGCGGCACCATGGACCTGCGGTGGACTCAGCAGGCGGAGCGCAACCAGGCCGCCGACACCCAGGATGTCGACGGCGGGCCAGGCGTAGACCGCGTAGTAGGGCCAGAGCCAGGTGACGACGTTGCCGGCGAAGACCAGCACACCCCACCATAACGCCGCAGCGCTGGCCAGCTCATAGAGCTGCGATTGCTTCACGCGCTGGACGATGTCGTCGATCTCCTTCAGTGCCGAGGCGGCGTCCTTGGAATCGATACTGATCATGATCCGCTCCCCGCTCTCACCATCTCATCCGCAATCGCCGACACCGCCGCTGGGTCGCTGATGATCCCCATGTGATTGGCGCCGGCGATCAGCTTCACCTGGATACGCTGACCGACGGCCTCCTGGAACCTGTCCGGAAACATCAATTCGTCGGCGGCGCCCGCGAACAGCGCGACCGGTTTGCCGGCGGCGGCAAGATCGTCGCGATAAGAGTTCGAGCTACCGAAATTGCGCATCAGGCGATAGGAATAGGTCGGAGCCAGGATTGCACTCGTGTTCGGGTCGACTGCAAACGCAATGGTCGGCAGCGATTCACAGCAGACAATTCCGAGCCGGCGCAGCATCGACAGAGCGAGGAAACGCGGAATGTCCGGGCTTGCCCAGCCGCCCGCGTCCTTCCGGCTGCTCGGCGCGTCGTGGCCGAGATAGGGCGCCAGCAGCATCGTGCGCGCAAACAGGTTCTGGATCGGCGAGCCCGCGACCCGCAGCGCAAAACCGCCGCCGGAAGAATGGCCAATCAGCGTCAACGCAGCGGTCGCATTGGCTTGGCGGATCTCGCCGACGAAATCGGAAAGATCGTCCTCGAGTTGGCCGAGATAGCCGATGTCGCCGCGCGTCCCGGAGGCCCCATGGCCGCGAATATCGGGCGCGTAGACATCGATGCCGCGCGCGGCGAGCCCCTTTGCCAGCGCATGGACGGCGATGCTCGATCCTGACGAGCCATGCACGACGATGGCGATCTGCCCGGTCGCCGGCGCGCGCGCCGG
>NZ_JBANBJ010000076.1:0-42479 GCF_059803515.1 Bradyrhizobium sp. UFLA05-125
CCGGCGCCCGACTACCGGCCCGACGGTAATTGCCGCGCCTGCATGGTCGAAATCGAGGGCGAGCGCGTGCTTGCTGCGTCCTGCAAACGCACGCCGTCGGTCGGCATGAAGGTGAAGACCGAGAGCGCCCGCGCGGTCGCAGCGCAGAAGATGGTGATGGAGCTGCTCGTTGCCGACCAGCCGGCGCGCGAGACCTCGCACGATCCCGACTCGAAATTCTGGCACTGGGCCGAAACGACAGGCGTCACCGAGAGCCGCTTTCCGGCTGCCGAGCGCTGGGAGACCGACGCCAGCCATCCGGCGATGCGCGTCAATCTCGACGCCTGTATCCAGTGCGGCCTGTGCGTGCGCGCCTGCCGCGAGGTCCAGGTCAACGACGTCATCGGCATGGCCTACCGCAATGCCAGCGCCAAGATCGTGTTCGACTTCGACGATCCAATGGGCGAGTCCACCTGCGTGGCCTGCGGCGAATGCGTGCAGGCCTGCCCAACCGGCGCTCTGATGCCCGCCGTGATGCTCGACGAGAACCAGACCCGCGTCACCTATGCCGACAGGAAGGTCGATTCGCTCTGCCCATTCTGCGGTGTCGGCTGCCAGGTGACCTACGAGGTCAAGGACGAGAAGGTGATCTATGCCGAGGGTCGCGACGGCCCGGCCAATCACAACCGCCTTTGCGTCAAGGGCCGGTTCGGCTTCGACTACATTCATCATCCGCATCGCCTGACGAAGCCGCTGGTGCGGCTGCCGAATGCGAAGAAGGACGCCAACGACCAGGTCGATCCCGCCAACCCCTTCACCCATTTCCGCGAAGCCTCGTGGGAGGAAGCGCTCGACATCGCGGCCAAGGGCCTGGTCAAGATTCGCGACGAGAAGGGCGTCAAGGCGCTCGCGGGATTCGGCTCGGCGAAAGGCTCGAACGAAGAGGCCTATCTATTCCAGAAGTTGGTGCGCACCGGCTTCGGCTCGAACAATGTCGACCATTGTACGCGGCTGTGCCACGCCTCCTCGGTCGCGGCGCTGTTCGAAGGTTTGAGCTCGGGCGCGGTGTCGGCGCCGTTCGCGGCCGCAATGGATGCGGAAGTCATCTGGGTAATCGGCGCCAACCCGACGGTGAATCACCCGGTCGCGGCGACCTACATCAAGAACGCGGCCAAGAAGGGCGCAAAGCTCTTCGTCATGGATCCCCGTCGGCAAACGTTGTCGCGTCACGCGACCAAGCATTTGCAGTTCAAGCCGGGCGCAGACGTTGCCATGCTCAATGCGATGATCAATACGATCATCACCGAAGGCTTGACCGACGACCAGTATATCGCGGGTTACACCGAGGGCTTTGAGGATCTGAAGGAGAAGATCAAGGAATTCACGCCGGAGAAGATGGCGCCGATCTGCGGCATCCCGGCGCAGACGCTGCGCGAGGTCGCCCGAACCTATGCGCGTGCAAAATCCGCGATCATCTTCTGGGGCATGGGCATCAGCCAGCACGTTCACGGCACCGACAATGCTCGCTGCCTGATCGCGCTCGCGCTGATCACTGGCCAGGTTGGCCGTCCCGGCACCGGCCTGCATCCGCTGCGCGGCCAGAACAACGTTCAGGGTGCATCCGATGCCGGTCTGATCCCGATGTTCCTGCCCGACTACCAGCCGGTCGGCCGTGACGACATGCGCGGCAATTTCGAGAAGCTGTGGGGGCAGGAGCTCGATCCCGTGCGCGGCCTGACCGTCGTCGAGATCATGAACGCGATCCACGCCGGCGAGATCACGGGCATGTATGTCGAGGGCGAGAACCCCGCGATGTCCGATCCCGATCTCCAGCATGCGCGCCAGGCGCTGGCGATGTTGGATCATCTCGTGGTGCAGGATCTCTTCGTCACGGAGACCGCGTTCCACGCCGACGTCATCCTGCCGGCCTCGGCGTTTGCCGAAAAGGACGGCTCTTTCACGAACACGGATCGGCGCGTTCAACTCGCGCGCCAGGTGATCAAGCCGCCGGGCGATGCGCGGCAAGATCTCTGGATCATCCAGGAGATCGGCAAGCGGATGGGCTTGCCGTGGAATTATTCCGGTCCCGGTGAAGTCTATACCGAGATGGCGGAGCTGATGCCGTCGCTGAAGAACATCAGCTGGGAGCGGCTGGTGCGCGAAGGTGCCGTGACCTATCCGGCAGACGCTCCCGACAAGCCCGGCAACGAGATCATTTTCACCACGGGCTTTCCGACCGCGAGCGGTCGCGGCAAGATCGTGCCGGCCAAGGTGATTCCGCCGGACGAGTTGCCGGACGACGAATATCCGATGGTGCTATCGACCGGCCGCGTGCTCGAGCACTGGCACACCGGCTCGATGACGCGCCGCGCGCAGGTGCTCGACCAGATCGAGCCGGAGGCGGTGGCCTTCATGTCGCCGAAGGACATGCGCAAGAAGAAGCTCGCGCCCGGCGACTTCATTCGCCTGGAAACCCGCCGTGGCGCGGTCGAGGTCAAGGTCCGCTCAGACCGCGACGTGCCGGAGAATATGGTGTTCATGCCGTTCTGCTACGCGGAAGCTGCCGCCAACCTTCTCACCAACCCGGCGCTCGATCCCTTCGGCAAGATCCCCGAGTTCAAGTTCTGTGCCGCAAGGGCGGAGCGCGTCGCGATGCGCGACGCGGCGGAGTAGGGGTATACTCCTCTCATCGCGGGCGATGCTCGCCGTACCGACCGCTGTCATGCCCCGTGAAAGCGGGGCATCCAGTATTCCAGAGGCTTCGAGATTCACAACGACTGCCGCGGCGTACTGGATCGCCCGGTCAAGTCGCGCGATGACAGCGCGAGTGTGGAGGGCGTGTGCCCTTACGGTTCACGTCGCTTCGCTCCTCGCAATGACGGTGCTAGATCATGCGCGCATGTCCAAAGTCACCCCCGCCACACGCGCGCTTAGTGCCGCCTCCGTATCCTTCACCGTCCACGCCTATGACTATGATCCCGACGCCGAGAGCATCGGGCTTCAGGCCGCTGCCGCGCTAGGCGAAGATCCGGCGCGGGTGTTGAAGACGCTGATGGCGCTCGTCGATGGCAGGCCGGTTTGCGTCGTCGTTGCTTCCGACCGGGAAGTCTCGATGAAGAAGCTCGCGGCCGCCGCCGGCGGAAAGTCGGCGCAGATGATGAAGCCGCTCGAGGCCGAGCGCGTCACCGGTTTCAAGGTCGGCGGCATCAGCCCGTTCGGGCAACGGCGCGCGGTGAAGACCATCATCGACGAGGGCGCGCTCGCGCACGACCTCGTCTACGTCAATGGCGGACAGCGCGGCTTGCAGGTGCGGCTCAGCCCGCGCGACGTGCGTGACGTATTGAAGGCGACGGCCGCGGATGTGCTCGCCTGATCAGCGCGAGACCAAACCGGTACCTGCCCGATCATCCGAGCCATATGAACGGGAATGTCCCGTCGGGATGGTCGGAAGGTTGCGGCGCGCGGATGTGCGATGCAGGCATCTCGCGGGTCCGATAGGCATGTTCGGCTGGCCGCGTCGGCTCAACGCGCGCGCCATCGATTGTTCGAGCCGTTACCGCAACTGGAGCGGCAAATGCAACTGTGCCGACCACGAGCGCTGCCAGTGCCAGGACAGCGGCGTGCATCTTGCGGGCAGTCATGGGAGTTCTCCTTGCAACAGTTCCAGCAGGCTCCGATAGCCTGCCGTACATCCCTGAGATCGCGGTGGCCGCGATCTCAT
This sequence comes from Bradyrhizobium sp. UFLA05-125, assembly GCF_059803515.1. Classification (NCBI taxonomy): domain Bacteria; kingdom Pseudomonadati; phylum Pseudomonadota; class Alphaproteobacteria; order Hyphomicrobiales; family Nitrobacteraceae; genus Bradyrhizobium; species Bradyrhizobium sp. UFLA05-125. The sequence goes on from NZ_JBANBJ010000076.1 coordinate 3,701, forward strand.
TCCCACAAGGTTTCGTGATCTATCGTTCGATGACGTTCCGCTATTGTTTCTGCAAGAGCTTCAGTCGGCACCGCAGCGCTTCGCGAATATGCGCGCGCGCCAGTTTTTCGGCCTTGTCGCCATCGCGGGCGGCGATGGCATTGACGATCGCCTGATGCTCCCTGTGGCTGGTCGAGGGCCGGCCGGTGACCGAGAACGTGGTCGGGCCGAGAAGCGCGATCCAGTCCTGTAACTCCTTCGACGCGTTGTCGAGATAGCGGTTGCGCGCGGCGCGGCACACCGCCTCGTGGAAGGCGCGGTTGAGCCTGGCCATTTCGGCAGCGTCGCCGGAGTGTTCGGTAAAGGCCTGCTCGATATCCGTCATTGCGTCGATCTCGGGGCGCGAGGCGTGCGCGGCGGCAAGCCGGGCGGCCGCACCCTCCAGGATCTCGCGCATGGCGTAAAGCTCGAGCACCTCGGAAATGTCGAGATCGCGGACGATCAGCCCGCGGCCCGCGGCCGGCTGCACGAAGCCGCGCGCGGCGAGCCGCCCCAGTGCTTCGCGCACCGGCGTGCGGCTGACGTTGAGCCGCTGCGCGACCTCCTCCTCCCGCAAGCGATCGCCAGCGCGGTAGCTGCCGGCCTGGAGTGCCTCGCACAGCGAGCGGAACACGGCCTCGCCAAGCGCCACGCCGGAGCCGCGATTGATCGATCCGCCTGCCTTTGCCGCGCGTCTGGCCATGTCCCCTCGAAATACAACGCGCTCCCGTCCATGAAGAGATGCGGCTTGCGCAACCAATGTATATCTTTGTATACAAAAGTACGCAATGACTGCCAGTTGACCACGGCAGCCGGCGGGCAGAATGTCTCTAACTTGGCGTCCCACCTGGCAGGCGGCATGAGCAAAAAATACGATGTGCTGGTGATCGGCGGCGGCAATGCGGCGCTCTGCGCGGCGATCGCCGCGCGGCGCGGCGGCGCCTCGGTCATCGTGCTCGAAGGCGCGCCGAAATTCTATCGCGGCGGCAACACCCGCCACACCCGCAACATGCGCTGCGCCCATGACGCGGCGACCGAGATCCTGACAGGCCCCTACACTGAAGAAGAGTTCTGGAAGGACCTGCTGCTGGTGACGGGCGGGCAGACCGACGAGGAGCTGGCGCGTCACATGATCCGGGAGTCCAAGAACATCCTGAACTGGATCGTGGAGCAGGGCGTGCGCTGGCAACCCTCGCTCGGCGGCACCCTCAGCCTCGGCCGCACCAATTCCTTCTTCCTCGGCGGCGGCCGGGCGATGCTGAATGCCCTGTATCTGACCGCCGAGCAGCTCGGCGTCGAGATCCACTATGATGCCGAGGTCATCGATCTCGTGATCGAGGACGGCATGTTTCTGGCCGCGAGTCTGAAGCGGCCGATCGATGGGCTAGCCGAGATCCGCGCGACGTCGCTGGTCGCCGCTGCAGGCGGCTTCGAGGCCAATATCGAATGGCTGAAGGAATACTGGGGCGATGCCGCCGACAATTTTCTGATCCGCGGCACGCCCTATAACCGCGGCTCCATCCTGAAGATGCTGCTTGCCAAGGGCGTGCAGGAGGTCGGCGATCCCACCCAGTGCCACGCGGTCGCGATCGATGCGCGGGCGCCGAAATTCGACGGCGGCATCATCACACGGCACGACTCCGTCGTGTTCGGCATCGTCGTCAACAAGCACGCGCAGCGCTTCTACGATGAGGGTGAGGACATCTGGCCGAAGCGTTACGCGATCTGGGGCCGGCTGGTCGCGGCACAGCCGGACCAGATCGCCTACATCATCTTCGACTCGACCGTCGTCACGAGTTTCATGCCGACGCTGTTTCCGCCGATTGCGGGGCAGACGGTTGCCGAGCTCGCCGGCAAGCTCGATCTCGATCCGCTCGCACTGGAAAAGACCGTCACCGACTTCAACGCTGCGGTGCGGCCCGGCACTTTCGACCACACCATCCTCGACGACTGCCGCACAGAGGGCATCGCGCCGCCGAAGACGCATTGGGCGCGGCGGATCGAGACGCCGCCCTATCTCGCCTATCCGGTGCGCCCCGGCATCACCTTCACCTATCTCGGCACGCGTGTCACCAAGGAGGCACGCATGTTGATGAAGGACGGCAAGCCATCGGCCAACATGTTCGCGGCCGGCGAGATCATGGCCGGCAATGTGCTGGGCAAGGGCTATGCGGCGGGCATCGGCATGACCATCGGCAGCGTATTCGGGCGGATCGCAGGACGGGAAGCGGCGAAACATGCACGGAACTAGGATTCTTGACGAAGCCGACCGTCTGATGACGGTCTGCAATTCCTGCCGCTACTGCGAGGGCCTGTGCGCGGTGTTTCCCGCGATGGAGATGCGCCGCGCGTTCTCCGACGGCGACCTCAACTACCTCGCCAATCTCTGCCATGCCTGCGGTGCCTGCTACGTCGATTGTCAGTTTTCGCCGCCGCACGAGTTCAATGTCAACGTCCCGAAGACGCTCGCCGTCGCCCGCGCGGAGTCCTATACGGCCTATGCCTGGCCGCGGGCGTTGTCCGGCGTGTTCGCGCGCAACGGTCTCGTCATCAGCGTCATGGCTGCGATCAGCATGGCTGTGTTCATCCTCGGCTTTGCTGCCGCGCACGACCGTGACGTGCTGTTCGGCATCCACACTGGCCCCGGTGCCTTCTACAGGCTGATGCCGCACAACGCGATGGCGGCACTGTTCGGTGCCGCGTTCCTTTACGCGATCCTGGCGCTGGTGATGAGCGTTCGCGCGTTCTGGCGCGACATCGGCGCGCCGATCGGCGGCCGCGCGGATGGTGGCTCGATCTTTCAGGCGATCCGCGATGCCGGCGAGCTCCGCTATCTGCATGGCGGCGGGGTCGGCTGCTACAATGAGGACGACCGGCCGACCGACCGACGCAAGCGCTACCATCACCTCACATTCTACGGCTTCCTCTTGTGCTTCGCCGCGACATGCGTCGGCACGCTCTATCATTATCTGCTGGGACGCGAGGCGCCTTATCCGTGGTGGGATTTGCCGGTCGTGCTGGGTACGCTCGGCGGCATCGGCCTCGTCGCCGGACCGATCGGGCTCCTTGTTGCCAAGAGAGACCGCGATGCTGCACTGCTGGATGAGAGCCGCTTCGGCATGGATGTCGGCTTCATTGCCATGCTGTGCCTGACCGGCATCACTGGCCTCGCGCTGCTGGTCCTGCGTGAGACCGCCGCGATGGGGCCGCTGCTGGCGCTGCATCTCGGCGCGGTGTTCGCGCTGTTCATCACCATGCCCTATGGCAAGTTCGTGCACGGTATCTACCGCTTCGCGGCCTTGGTGCGCTACGCGCAGGAGCGGCGGACCGCGGCGTGATCACGTCGGTCCGAAGCGATCGTTGCGCAGGAAGGCGATGGTTTTCTCGATCGCAAGCTGTTTCCCACGATTGAACGAGAGGTCCGCGCGATGCCGTGGAGCAGAATGACTCCCGACGGTCGCGCGGTGCCTGTTTCAGGCTCCCCGTTTTTCACGCAACCTCACGCTCCGGCGTCGAGGTGAGCTCGCGGGCCATCGCGGTCGCCGCAACATAGTCAGTCTTGCCGGTGCCGAGCAGCGGCACCTTGTCGACGACATGGATTGTGCCGGGAACCGCGAGTTCTGACGCGCCGGTCGCCTTGGCCTGGAGCTGTAGCGCGCTGCGTTCGGCGTGTTTCTCCGTCGTGAGCAGAACGATGCGCTCGCCCTTGCGCTGGTCGGGGATCGACACGGCAACCGAGATGGCCTGCGGCCACACTGCAGTTGCCATCGCCTCGACGGCCGAAAGCGAGACCATTTCGCCTGCGATCTTGGCAAAACGTTTGGCGCGTCCCTTGATGGCGATGAAGCCGGCGGCGTCGATTGCTACGATATCGCCAGTATCATGCCAGCCGTCGGCCAGCGGCTCGAGCACACCTGGCTTCTCCGCCCGGAGATAGCCGAGCATGACGTTCGGTCCGCGCACCGAGAGGCGGCCACCTTCCTCGATGCCGGGGACCGGGTCGAGGCGGTATTCCATCAGCGGCGACAGGCGTCCGACCGTTCCCGGGCGGTTCGCCATCGGCGTGTTCATGGCCAGCACCGGTGCCGTTTCTGTCACGCCATATCCCTCGAGGATGCGGATGCCGTAGCGCTCCATGAAGACCTGGCGCGTGCGGTCCTTCACCGCTTCTGCGCCAGCCAGCACCAGGCGCAGCGTGCGGAAGTCGTAGGCATGCGCCGAGCGCGCATAGCCGGTGAGGAACGTATCGGTGCCGAACAGGATGGTGGCGCCGGTCTGGTAGATCAACTCCGGCACGATCCTGTAGTGCAGCGGCGAGGGATACATGTAGATCGGAATTCCCGCGAGCAGCGGCATCATCATTCCGCCGGTCAATCCGAAGGAATGGAACACCGGCAGCACGTTGAACACCTTGTCGTTGGCATTGGCATCGACCCGCGCCAGCGCCTGCGCCGCATTCGCGAGGATGTTGCGATGGGACAGCACCACGCCCTTGGGCGTGCCCTCCGAGCCCGACGTGAACAGTACGACGGCCGGATCGTTCGCCTCGCGGGCGACGCGCGGCGCAGTACCAGCAAGAAGACCCTTGACCTTGTCGATCGCACCGATCGAGGCGCGGACATCCTCGAGATAGACGACGCGGGCCTCAGCCGAGATCGCAGCCATCAGCTTGTCGAGCTTGCCCTTCTCGATGAAGGCCCTTGAGGTCAGCACGGTGCGGACTCGCGCTGCCTTCATTGCCGCGAGCACGTTGACGGGACCGGCCGAGAAATTCAGCATCGCCGGCACGCGTCCGATAGTCTGCAGCGCCATGAAGACGACCGCTACGCCTGCTGAATTCGGCAGCAGCACGCCAACATTCTCGCCGACAGCGGTGCCGGCTTCGAGCTTGCGGCTCAACACCTGCGCACCGAGGATCAGCTTGCGATAGGTCAGCTTGGTGCCCAGCGCGTCCTCGATCACCGGCTTACCGGTGTCGCGGTCGCGATGCGCGTGCGCCAGGCCCTCGAACAGGGTTTGGTCGAGCATCGCCGTCTTGACGATGGCATCGATCATGACGTCCTGGAGTGCGGCGCCCGCGGCGTTGCGGCGGATCTTGCCCTTCAGCGCCGGATCGACCTGCAACTTCACCGGCGGCAGGATCGAGACGGTCACCTTGGGAAACCACGAGCGCTTGATCTCGCCATTCTTGAGATAGCTGAGGCTCGAGCGCTGCGCCCCCTCGATGCGAACGGGCACGACGACCGCGTCGGCCTTGTCGGCGATCATCGCGGTGCCGTCATAGACCTTCATGAGCGAGCCGGAGACCGTGATACGGCCTTCCGGAAAGATCACGACCGGTTCTCCGGCGGCGACCAGCTTGACGAGATCGCGCGCTGCCAGCGGCTTGGTCGGATCCATGGTGTAGTGCCGGATCATCTTGAGGAAGGGCTTTGCCCACCACGCCTTCGAGATTCCGGTGTCGACGGCGAAGCAGGCGTCGATCGGCAGGATCGCATGCAATAGCGGGCCGTCGATCAGGCTGACATGGTTCGGCGCGATCAGCATGCGCGTGCCGGCCGGCGGCAGATTCTCGAGCCCCCGAACCTCGGTGCGGAAAAGCGCCCGGAACAGCAGCGCGCCGAAATCGCGCACGCCTTCCTTGCCCCATTTTTTCAGCACGAACCACACCGAGCCAAAGCTCGCGATGCCGAGGCCGAAGAAGATCCAGCCGATGTGAAGGCCAGCCGACTGGAGCAGCGCGACGAACAGCGAGCCGACCACCATGAAGGCGGCCTGGAGCACGTTGCCGGCGGCAATCACGCGGGCGCGCTCGGACGGAGCAGACCAGGCCTGCACGGCGGCGAAGGAGGGAACGACGAACAGTCCGCCGGCAAAGGCGAACAGTGCGAAGTCGAACAGCATGCGCGCACCTGAAACGGAGCTCGCGAACGCGAGGGGCGAGATGTCGTGGCCCTGCGCGGCGATGCCGATGGCCCAGGCGAGATCGAGACCGACGATTCCCATGATGATGGCGCCGATCGGCACCAGCGCGAGGTTCGGACGCTCATGGCTCAGACTTGCCGCAAAGAGAGAGCCCGCAGCAATGCCAATCGCGAAGACGGCGAGGCACAGCGTCACCACACCTTCGGTGCCGCCGACCACATCCTTCACCAGTGCGGGCAACAGCGACAGCACAACGGCACCGACCAGCCAGAACCAGGACACGATCACCGTGCCGTCCCAGAGCCTGCGTTCCGCGTAGAGGTTTTTCAGCAGGCCGAAGGTCGAGGTCCAGGGATTGGCGGTGATAGGAAGCTCGGGCGCGGACGGCGTGGTGGCCGGAATGCGGGAGGCGAACGCCCAGGACAACAGCGCGAGCACGACAACGGCGGAAGCAACGAGGCCCATGTGCGAGGAGCCTGCCACGAACTGGCCGCCAGCGACCGTGCCGAGCAGGATCGCCATGAAGGTCGCGCCTTCCACCAGCGCGTTGCCGGTTGCGAGCTCGCCGATCTCGAGCTGATCGGGAAGCATGGCGTATTTCACCGGCCCGAACAGTGCGGCGATGACGCCGAACAGCGCAAGCGCCGCGAACAGCAGCGGGACCGAATGCAGGAAGAAGCCCGCGGCGGCAAAGCATGCAGCAAAGATCTCGGCGAATTTGAGCCGTCGCGCGACCACCGACTTGACGTACCGGTCGGCGAGTTCGCCGCCGAGGCCCGACAGGATGAAATAAGGGAAGATGAACACTGCGCCGGCGACCGTCACGAGCGCGTCGCCGTGTCCGCTCGCAGCCCCGTACAGCAGGATGAGGACGAGTGCATTCTTGAGCACATTGTCATTGAGCGCCGAGAAGAATTGCGCCCCGAACAGCGGCGCGAAACGGCGTGAAGTCATCAATTGCCTGATCATGACTAGTCCTGTTTCAAAATGTCAGCCTGAGGTTGCAGCCCGGGGATACCGCGAAGACCCATAGGAAAGGTTGAACCGCACCGCCGATGCTCGCGTGAGAGGCTCGAATATCTGGACATGGTGATCGTTTTGTTGACACGGGCTCCTGCATTCGAGCGAGCGGACACCCGGTCCGGCCCCATGGCCTCAGGTCAGATTGGAGAAGTGGCGGAACGGCGAGATATGGCGGAACAGGCTCAGCCTGCGGCCTTCGCGCCGGGCGCGCTCCCGGCTTTCACGCCACATCCGGAACGCCGCGCGGCGCTCGGCGAGCACGCCCGCAATGTCACAGGCATTCGCGATGCGATCGATCGGGGCCATCAACACACGGAGGACGGTCCGGCCGAGGCCGAGGACGAGAGCCGCGGCGTCTTCAACGAAGGTGGTCGCGATATCAACAGCGAGGGTTTGCATTTTGCAGATCTCCAAGGTAATTGAACAATGTTCAAAATGGATACCAGAAACGTGAGCAATGCTCAAGAAAAATCTTTACGTGACCGCAAGAAGGGCGTCAGGCGGCGGTTGATGCTGACCATTGCCCGCGCGATAATTTCTTCTAAGGGTTTGATATCATTGAAAGTTCGTGACGTCGCGGAGGCTGCCGACTGCTCGATCGGCAGCGTCTATAACGAGTTCGGCGACTTCGATGGGCTGATCCTGACCGTTAACCGGGAGACCGTGCAGGCGCTGACTGAGCGCCTTGGGGCGGTCCCGGCGGACGACTCGATCAGCCAGCTCCACGGACTGGCGGCGGCCTATCTCGAATTCGCCACCGAGCACGCGAACCTGCTGCGGTCGCTGTTCGAGCATCGAATGGAGGATGATCGCCCATTTCCCGAGGACATCCTCATCATGGTCATGCAGGCTTTCGCACTGATGCATCCCCCGCTGGTGCGCCTCTTGCCCGATTGGGACCAGGAGCGGATCGCGCTGTTATCGCGCATCCTGTTCTCCGCGGTGCACGGGATCATCTCGCTCGGTCTCGAAGAGCGCATGGTCGCCGTGCCGCCGCAGAACTTGCGCCAGCAGGTCGCGCAATTCGTCGACACCCAGCTTGCCGGCCTCGGCATCGTGCCGGTTCGCTCGCCGAACGATTGAGCGGTGCCTCACGCCACCTCGCGCCGCCGCGGCTCGGCGGCGGCGATCTCGAAGAATGCCGCATCGAACGGCCGCGGGGGCCCGATGGCGTAACCTTGCGCATAATCGATGCCGATGCTGCGCACGGCCTCCAGGATGGCGGCAGTCTCGACGAACTCGGCGATGGTGCGGATGCCCATGATCTTGCCGACGCGGTCGATCATCTCGACCATTGCGCGGTCGACCCGATCGGTCAGAACGTCCCGGACGAAGCCGCCGTCGATCTTGAGATAGTCGATCGGCAGCCTCTTCAGATAGCCGAAGGACGACATGCCGCTGCCGAAATCGTCGAGCGCGAAGCGGCAGCCGGTGCGCCTGAGCGCGGAGATGAAATGGCTTGCCCAGTCCAGATTCGAGATCGCCTTGGTCTCGGTGATCTCGAAGCAGATGATGTCGGCGGGAATGCGGTTGGCGCGGAGCTGCTCCTGGACGAACTCGACGAAACCTTCGTCGGCAAAGGTCTGGCCGCAGAGATTGATGGAGCAGGTCGCGATCACCGTGGCCTGCGGCTCGCGCAGGCTCTCCGCGAGACGCCGGAAGGCATCGCGCACCACCCAGCGGTCGATCAGCGTCATCAGCCCGTAGCGCTCCGCGGCGGGAATGAACTCGCTCGGTGGGATGATCCGTCCCGAAGGATCTTTCAGGCGCAGCAGCAATTCGACATGGCGGCCAGCGGGATTCTTCTCCTGCAGCGGCGCGATCTCTTGCGCGTAGAGGCAGAAGCGGTCGTTGTCGAGCGCCTCCTGAATCCGGTGCACCCAGGTCATCTCGTCGACGCGCTGCAAAAGCTCGACGTCGCGTGAATGATAGAGCTGGATACGGTTTCGTCCCTTCTCCTTCGCGCCGTAGCAGGCGACGTCGGCCTGCCGCAGCGCTTCCTCGACGGCAATCTGCGCGCCCGAGATGCAGGCAAGGCCGATGCTCGCGGTCACGGCAAAGGTCCGTTCCCCCCGGTTGAAGGAGAACTTCTCGATCGCACCCCGGAGCTGCTCGGCGCGGTCGGCCGCCGCGAACGCGGTGCAGCCGCGGACGATCAGTCCGAACTCGTCACCACCGAGACGCGCGACGACGTCGGAGGATTTGCCATGGCGTTGCAGCAGGTTTGCGACATCGCGCAGCAGGCGGTCGCCGGCGGGATGGCCGCACGTATCGTTGACGACCTTGAACTGGTCGAGATCGAGCAGGAACAGCGCCAGCGGTGCGTCGCCGGCGCCGAGCCTGCGCAGCTCGCGCTTCAGGCATGCTTCGAAGGCGCGCCGGTTGGCAAGTCCGGTCAGCCAGTCGTGCGAGGCCTGCCACGCCAGGCGCTCCTTCTCGGCACGCCGCGCGTCCTCGAACGATTGTCGTTGCAACACCAGGCGGCGGGTGTGCCAGGCCAGGAGCAGGATCAGGATCGCGGCCGTCGTGATGTTCACGAAGGTCAGGATCAGTTTGATCGTGCGTGAGCCTTCGCCGAGCACGGTGGAGAAGCGGATGGCGTGCGCGGTGAACTGCCGGTTCAGTTCCGACAGGCGCGACGACAGCACTTGCAGCCGGGCGTCGTCCGGCGGTGCGCCATTTTTCAGCTCCGCCTGAATCGCCTCGCCGAACACGCTGAGCTCCAGCAGCATGGGATCGGTAGCGGTCCATTCCCGGATCGCCGCGTTGAAGAAGCTGACGCCGCTGAAGTGGCGGAACAGCCAGATCATTCCGGGGATGTCGTCCGGATGGTTGCCGCCCTGGAGGAATCCAATGCGGGCGGTCTCGACGTCGACCGGGTCGCGTTCGAGCGCCCATCGTCCAAATTCATCGCCGATGGGAACGGCGAGCGAGGCCTGATACTGCTGGAACAGTTCCGGCTCGCCCGAATGCAGATAGAGATTGAGGAAATAGACCGCGTTCTTCTGCGAGCGCGACCACATCGCTTCGCCCGCAACATAGGCGCGAACCGACGACATGAGGCTGACGCCGGCAACGGCCGCTTGCAGCAGCACCACCGCGACGAACGGCGAGACCAGCCTGATCACGGAACAGAGATGACGGTAAATGCGCTGTGAAACCTGCGGCAGGAGATCGACGAAAATACCGCGAGGCCGGAACTTGTCGGTAACATGCTGGCGCGCGCCGCGGATTCTCCAGGCGCAATTCATCCGATGGAACGCTCCCGCAGTTCCGCGAGGCGTCAGACCAGCACGGCCTTGCGCACGCGGCCGGCATCGCCGAACACGCGCAAGTAACGTTCGATCTCGGACGGCATTCCGGTTGCCTTCTCCGGATTGTCAGACAGTTTGACGGCCGGACGTCCGTCGACCGACGTCACCTTGCAGACGAGCGAGATCGGATCGAGGTTGACCGAACCGTCGGGCGGGCAGCCGACGAAATCATTGGTGAGGTTGGTGCCCCAGCCGAAGGAGAGGCGCACCCGGCCAGAGAAGTGATGGTATGTTTCCTCGATCGATCCGACATCCATCGCGTCGGAAAAGACGAGCAGCTTGTCCCGGGGATTGCGGCCCTTCTTCTCCCACCATTTGATGATCTCTTCGCCGGCCTGGATCGGCGGCGCGCTGTCGGGGCGGAAGCCGGTCCAGTCGGCAACCCATTCCGGCGCATCGCGCAGGAAGGCTTTGGTGCCGAAAGCGTCGGGCAGCGCGATCAGGAGGTTGCCGCCATAGGTCTGGCGCCACTGGTCGAGAATGCGATAGGGCGCAAAGCGCAGCTCCTCGTCGTCCTTGGCGAGCGCGGCCGCCACCATCGGCAGTTCGTGCGCATTGGTGCCGATCGCCTCGAGATCATTGTCCATGGCGAGCAGGACATTGGAGGTGCCGATGAAGGATTGCCCGAGCCCTTCCTTCACCGCCTCGACGCACCAGCGCTGCCAGAGGAAGCCGTGGCGACGGCGCGTGCCGAAGTCTGACAGGCGAAGATTCTCGAGCTGGCGGAGCCGCTCGACCTTGGTCCAGAGCTTCGCCTTGGCGCGGGCGTAGAGCACGTCGAGCTCGAAGCGGCCACGGCCCTTGATCGCCGCGCGCGAGCGCAGCTCGTTGAGGATCGCGAGCGCCGGGATCTCCCACATCGTTGTGTGGGTCCATGGGCCGTGGAAGTGCAGCTCGTACTGGCCGTCGACCTTGCGCAGCTCGTATTCGGGCAAGCGGAATTCGGCGAGCCAGCGGATGAAGTCGGCCGAGAACATGTGGGTCTTGCCGTAGAAGGTGTTACCGGCAAGCCAGATCAGCTCCTTCTTTGTGAAGCGGATGGTGCGGGCATGATCGAGCTGTGCGCGCAGCTCGCCCTCGTCGATGGTCTCGGCAAGGCGCACATGGCGCGAGCGGTTGATGACCGAAAACGTCACCTTCTGATCCGGGTAGAATTCCCGAATCATCTGTAACATCAACAGCTTGTAGAAATCGGTATCGAGCAGGCTGCGGACGATCGGGTCCAGCCGCCAGCTGTGGTTATAGGTTCGGCTCGCAATATCGGTCACGGTCATGGCCGAATTCTAGCGTGGCCGGTGCGGCGCAACCAGTGGGTTTGGCGGGGGGCCAGGCCACTCCGTGTTCATGCCCCCGCGGCGGTCGTCGCCACCGCCTCGAGCTGGCCGCGGATCCAGCGATGAGCCGGGTCCTTCTGGTAGCGCTGGTGCCAGACCATGAACATCGGCAGCTCGGCGAGTGTCCTTGCGCGTGAGGTGAGCGGAATGTGCACATGCGCGAAGTCGCGCATCAGACCGTCCGCAAGCAGGCTCGGCATGCTTGCCAGCATGTCCGAGCGGCGCAGGAAGGACGGCACGCCGGAGAAGCTCGGCACAGATATCGCGATGTCGCGGTGGAAACCGTTTGCCGCTAGCCTGCGGTCGAAGTCGAGCCGTTCGTTGTCGGTATAGACCACGGTGACGTGGCGCGCGTCGAGATAGGCATTGCGCGTTGCCGGCGCCGAACGGACAGTTCGGTCGTAGTAGCAGACGTAGTGATCTCGCAGCAGGCGCTTCTGCACGATGTCGATGCCGGACGGCGGCAGCGGGCTGATCAGGAGGTCGCAGCGGTTTTCGCGCAACATGGCAGGCGAGGGGGATTGCGAGGGGATCACGCGCAGGTTCAGGCTCTTCACCTGGGCCGCGACATGGCCGAAAAAGCGCGGCAGCAACAGATCGCGCTGGAAGTCATTGGCGGCGATCGTCAGCGACAGGTGCGCCGCTTTCGGCTCGAAGGTGACACCGCCGGCAAAGCTCCGCATCTCGTCGATCAGCGCGCGCGCCTTGGCAGCCAGCGCCTGGGCGTGCGCGGTGGCGACGATGCCGCGGCCGGATTTGGCGAACAGGGGATCGCCGGCGATGCGCCGCAGCTTCTTCAACCCATGGCTGACGGCGGATTGTGTGAGGCCAAGCCGGGTCGCGGCCCCCGTCACCGAACCTTCTTCCAGCACGGCGAGGAACAGCGACAGCGAATGGCCGTCGAGGGCCAAATGATCGATTTCTTTCATGAGATACATTATAATTCATCTATTTATCTTGAGAATAGGTCGGCGCATCCTCTCCCGATAAGCCGCGCGCCAGATCGGGCGCCAGAGGGAGACAACGCCAGATGACTGCCCAGGCCGCTCGTATCGCAGCCGCACAGGACGCCGCCCGCCTCAATCGCCCAGAGCCGTTCACGCCGCCGCTTGGCGATGGCGGCTTCTTCCAGCGCGACCGTTCCATCCACCCGCCGGCGCATGCGCCCGGCTACAAATCCTCGGTGCTGCGCTCACCGCGCCAGTCGCTGCTTTCGCTGGAGAACTCGCTCTCTGAGATCACTGGACCCGTATTCGGTCACAACGACCTCGGGCCGCTCGATAATGACCTGATCCGCAACTATGCCAAGGACGGCGATCCCATCGGCGAGCGCATCATCGTGCATGGTCGGGTGATCGACGAGACCGGCCGCGGCGTACCGAACACGCTGGTCGAGTTCTGGCAGGCCAATGCCGGCGGCCGCTACCGGCACAAGAAGGACACGTACCTGGCGCCGGTCGATCCGAATTTCGGCGGCTGCGGTCGCGCGCTGACTGACGACAGCGGCTATTATTACTTCCGTACCATCAAGCCCGGCCCCTATCCATGGCGCAACTACGTCAACAGCTGGCGCCCGGCGCACATCCACTTCTCGGTATTCGGCTCGGGCTTTGCGCAGCGGTTGATCACCCAGATGTACTTCGAAGGCGACCCCCTGATCCCGGTCTGCCCGATCCTCACGACGATCCCGGACAAGGACGCGCTCGATCGTCTCGTCGCGCCGCTCGATCTCAATGCCAGTACGCCATTCGACTCGCTCACCTACCGCTTCGACGTCGTGCTGCGCGGGGCGCGCTCCACCTATTTCGAAAATCGCCCGGAAGGAAACTAAAGCCATGGCGCAGCCGCTCAACTACCTGAAGGAAACCGCTTCCCAGACCGCCGGGCCCTACGTCCATATCGGATTGATCCCTGGCATGGCCGGCTTCGACATCTTTGAGAAGAACTTCTCCAACGTGCTCGTGACGCCGAACACCAAGGGCGAGCGCATCACGCTGGAGGGCCGCGTGCTCGACGGCACCGGCACGCCGCTGCGCGACGTGCTGCTGGAGATCTGGCAGGCCAATGCGGCCGGCCGCTACAACCATCCGGCCGACCGCTCGGCCGGAGCACTGGACGAGGACTTTCGCGGCTGGGGGCGCGCGGGTTCGGATTTCGAGAGCGGGCTGATCACCTTCGAGACGATCAAGCCGGGCGCGATCACGGATAAAGCGGGACGCAAATGTGCCCCGCACGTCACTGTCTGGATCGTCGCCCGCGGCATCAATATCGGCCTGAACACGCGGCTCTATTTTTCGGATGAAGAGGCTGCCAACGCCGCCGATCCCGTACTCAATCTGATCGAGCAGCCGGTGCGGCGGTCGACCCTGATCGCTGAGCGTAGCGAGCGCGCCGGTAAGGTCGTGTACTCCTTCACGATCAATCTACAGGGGCCCGAGGAGACCGTGTTCTTCGACGTCTGATAGTCCTCCATAACCCACGAAGGCCGGCCTCATCGGATGGTGAGGCCGGCTTTTTTGCTGAGGCCCCCCGCCGCTGATCGCCCATTCCCGTCATCCGCCCGAGCCGATACGATGGCTCATTCTGGGGCCGGAGCAGGGCCATGAGAAAGCGCGCAAGGGCAGGCGGGCCGAGCAAATCGGGCAGCCGTACGGCGAAGACGAAAAAGCGACGCGGCGCGCCGAACGCGTCGCGCGTTGCCGTTTCCGCGCGGGCAAAACCCGAAGCAACGCAGCTTGCCCTCGAGCTCAAGGAAGCGCGAGAGCGGCAGGCTGCGACGGCGGAGGTCCTGCGGCTCATCTCGGAAGCGCCGACCGATCTTCCGCGCGTGTTCGACCGGATCGTCAGGAATGCGGCGCGGCTCTGCCACAGTGTTCTCAGCGCGGTCTATCGCAGCGACGGCGAGCGCGTTCATCTTGTCGCCTACGACCAGTTCTCGCCGGAATCGATCGCAGCGGTGCAGAAAGCCTATCCGGCGCCGATCACCAGCGGAAACCTCATCTCGGTCGCCGTTCGCGAGCGGCGCGTCGTGCACGAGCCGGACGTGCTCCTCTCCGGCGGATACAGTGAATTGCAGCGGACGTCGGGCTACCGCAGCATCCTCGTGGTGCCGATGCTTCGCGACGAGGTCGCAATTGGCGCCATCGCCGTCATGCGGCTCGTGCCGCAGCTATTCCCAAAGGCGCAGGTCGAGTTGTTGAAGACCTTTGCGGGACAAGCGGTCATTGCGATCGAGAACGCGCGGCTCTTCACCGAGGTGCAGGAGCGCACACGGCAATTGTCGCAATCGCTGGACGAACTGCGCGCCGCCCAGGACGGTCTCCTGCAAACGGAGAAGCTCGCCGCTTTGGGGCGACTCGTGGCGGGCGTCGCGCACGAGATCAATACGCCCGTCGGCACCAGCCTGACGGTCGCCTCCGCCTTCGCCAACAAGGCCAACCGCTTTGAAGCCGACGTCGCACGCGGCGATCTGCGTCGCTCGACCCTCAACGAATTTATCGCAGCCAGTCGCGAGGCGGCATCGCAGATCATCATCAACCTCAATCACGCAGTCGATCTGATCCAGTCGTTCAAACAGGTCGCGGCCGATCGCAACGTGTCGGATCGCAGGCGCTTCGATCTCGGCGAGGTCACCGAGCAGGTCGTCAAGGGGCTGCGCTCGGGTCTACGCAGCGAAAATCTTTTGGTCAGGGTCGAATGCGAACCCAATCTCGCGATGAACAGCTACGCCGGGCCTTACGGTCAGGTGCTCACCAATCTCGTGATCAACTCCGCGGTGCACGCCTTTCCGGACGGCGTGTGCGGATCGGTTCATATCGCGGCGCAGGCGCTCGGCAAGGACAAGGTCGAGGTGCTGTTTTCGGACGACGGCTGCGGCATGACCGCCGAAGTCAGGCGTCAGGCGTTCGATCCGTTCTTCACGACAAGACGCGACCAGGGCAGCACCGGTCTCGGACTGCATATCGTCCACAACATCGTGACCAGCCGTCTGGGCGGCCGAATCAAGCTCGAGACCGAGCCCGGCGCCGGAACGACATTCCGCATCATCGTGCCGCGCGAAGCTCCACCGGAATTCGTGGCAAAATGAATGGGGCCGGTTGATCCGGACCTCATCCGTCACCTCATGATCGTGGTCACGGCTCCCGCAATCGCGTCGGGCTCACACGCTGTTCGCCGCCGTATGAAGGCGAAACGCGCGGCCCGCAACGTCTTCAAACACTGCGAAGACTACGTCGGCCTTTGTTTAGGCCAAATTTCGCCAAAATGGCATTGGCCCTTAAGCACCGGGGCAGGACTGTTCAATATGGGGTCCTGCATGTTTAACTTTGTTCTTGTTGCGTCTTTCCTTGTCGTGACCAGTTCGGTCGCTGCGGAAGCACGTCCTTCCCGCACCAGCACGGCACCGGAATGCAATGTGACGATGCCGTGTGACTTCTCGTTTTCTCAAGTGCGTCGGGGGGAAGTTTCGCCGGACACGCGACGAACGCGCCTCGCGATGCGAGGAGCCGTCGCTAACGCTCAAGCCGCAGTGACACAGGTGAATGTGTCCGGCCCCCAGATTGTCGGCGGTCGCCCGTCCGGGTGTCCGCGGAATTTCTGCGGTTGCGGCGCAGCGCTGCACGTCTTCGGCCGCATCGTCCCGGAATTGAACATTGCGGCCAATTGGCTGCGCTTCCCGCGGACATCGCCCGCACCGGGAATGGTTGCGGCAAGGCGCGGACACGTCTTTGTCTTGGAGCAACACCTCCAAGACGACATGTGGATGGCGTACGATGCCAATTCAGGCGGCCGGTCAACGCGAATTCACGCGCGGTCACTGCGAGGCTACACGGTCGTCAACCCGCACGCGACGTGACGAAAATTGTCGTCAGGTCGCTCCCCAGCAAGGAAATCATCATTCATCGCCATGGAGCTGCGCGCGAAACGCGCGCGGCGAAAGTCCGGTTGCAACGGTGTAGACCCGGCTGAAGTAGGCGGGATCCTCAAAGCCGAGCGCGTAGGCGATCGTCGACACCGGCAGGTTCGTGTAGACGAGGTTGCGCCGCGCCTCGCGGATCAGCCGGTTGAGGATCAGATGTGAAGCTGTGTCTCCGGTGGCGGTGCGCGTGATCCGGTTCAGATGGGTCGGCGTCACTGACAGCGCCTTGGCATAGTCTGCAACGCTCCAGCGTTCGAGATGGTGCGCTTCGAGCAACGCCTCGAATCGACGGAACAGGTCGGAGTCCGCTGAGCCGCTGCCGCCGCTCTTGCCGGCGAGCTCGCGTGCCACGAGGCCGATCACCGCCGCCGACAGCGCGCGCAGCACATGCGCGCGGCCGAAGTTGCGGCCGGCGTGCTCGGCAAAGATCTGTTTCATGGTGGTGCGGATCTGCGGCGTGCCGCGCACCACGGCGGATTGAGAAAGCGCGGCGCGCAGGCCTTCCGAGGCCAGCAGCGCCTCGTCGAGAATTTCGGCGGCGATCGTCAGCACCCAGCCTTGAGTATCAGGCACGAAGCGGAAGCCGTGGACGTGGCCGATCGGCACGTTGACGATCTGCGACGGCTTCAGCGGCACCACGCGCCCGTCGAGCGTCGCCTCGCCGCCGCCGCGCTCGATCAGCAGTACCTGGTGCAGCCGCGCGTGGCGGTGCACGGCCAGCGTCCAATCATGCTGCACCGAGCGGGAGGCGATGGTCTCGCAATGCACGACGTCGGGCAGATCGCCGGATTCGCCGAACAGATTGTAGACCTTGATGGTTGATGTCGAGGGGGCAGGAGGCATGTTCGAATTGTACAAGACAAAGGCCGATCCCTCCATCCGTTTGCCGCGCGAAATTTGCGAAAAACTCGTAAACGGGAGGACGGGAAAATGAAAGTTCAGGTCTGTATCATCGGCGGCGGCCCGTCGGGATTGCTGTTGTCCCAGCTCCTGCACCTGAAGGGCATCGACACGGTCGTGCTGGAGAAATACAGCCGTGACCATGTGCTCGCCCGCATCCGTGCCGGCGTGCTGGAGCACGGCTTTGCCGAACTGATGCGCGAGGCGCAGTGCGGCGAGCGGATGGACCGTGAGGGCGAGATCCACAACGGGTTCGAGATCGCCCATGACGGCGTGCTCTCCCATATCGACCTCCACAAACATTCCGGAGGCAATTCGGTGCTGGTCTACGGCCAGACTGAACTGACGCGCGATCTCTACGAGGCGCGCGACCGTCTCGGCGGCAAGGTCGTCCACGATGCCGAGGACGTCACGCCGCATGATCTCAAGTCGGACAGGCCGTTCGTGACCTATCGTGCGAACGGGGAGACCATCCGCGTCGACTGCGACTACGTCGTTGGCGCCGACGGCTTCCACGGCGTCAGCCGCAGGTCGATCCCGAAGGATGTGCTGCGCGAATATGAGAAGGTTTATCCGTTCGGCTGGCTCGGCGTCCTGTCGCGCACCAAGCCGGTTTCGCCGGAGTTGATCTATGTGAAACACGAGCGCGGCTTTGCGCTCTGCTCGCTGCGCTCGCAGGTCCTCAGCCGCTACTACATCCAGGTGCCGCTTACCGACAAGGTCGAGGATTGGTCGGACGATGCGTTCTGGGCCGAGTTGAAGCGACGTTTGCCGGACGAGGTCGCGGCGCGTCTGATCACAGGACCGTCGATTGAGAAGAGTATCGCACCCCTACGCAGCTTCGTCGCCGAGCCGATGAGCTATTGCCGGCTTTTCCTCGCTGGCGATGCTGCCCACATCGTGCCGCCGACCGGCGCGCGCGGGCTCAATAGCGCAGCCTCCGACATCTACTATCTCTATCACGCGATGCTCGCGCATTATCAGAAGGGTGACGATTCCGGCCTTGAGGGCTATTCAGCCAAGGCGTTGGCGCGGATCTGGAAGGCGCAACGCTTCTCCTGGTGGATGACCATGATGCTGCATCGTTTCCCGGATCGTCTGGAATACGAGGACAGGCTGCAGCAGACCGAGCTGGAATATTTGTTCTCGTCCGAGCCGGCGCAGCGCGTGCTCGCGGAAAATTATGTCGGCCTGCCGTTCTAGGAGGCGACGATTTGTGGACGGATTAGGCCGCGGCACCAGTGCTTTCAGCTCTGCCCTTGTGAGAGAAGGCGGCTCGACGCGCTTGGCGCTACTTGCCTTCCAGCGTGTTCACCGGCGTCCAATCTGCCGGTGGTGGGTTAATCGCAAATTCGCTTGCGCGCTTTGCGAACAGTGCTGCCGATGCATCGGCTGCAGCTACATTGCTGAAGCAAGCTGCGGCCTTCGCGAATTCGCGCGCGCGCCAGTACGCTAGCCCCTCGGCATAGCCTTTTGCCGTCTTTGCCTGCTCTGCCGTCTCCGCGCCTCGCGCGGCCAGCGGCTCATAGACCCTGATCGCCTCGTCACGGCCCTTGACACGGACCGCGTCCAGCTCGCGCCAGACAAACTTGTCGGAGGTTTGCCCGACCGTCATTTCGGAGGCCATGATCGAGCTCGCGAAGTATTTGTTGGCGCCTTCGAGGCGCGAGGCGACGTTCACGGTATCGCTCATGACAGTATAGTTGAAGCGCCGGCGCGAGCCGATATTGCCGACCACGGCCTCTCCGGTGTTGAGGCCGATGCGGTGCGCGAGGCTTTCGAAGGCGACGTGGCTGCGGTTGAGCTCGTCGAGCCGCGCGCTGCAGGCAAGCGCGGCGCGGACGGCATTGCTGGCATGATCGGGATCGGCGACCGGGGCGCCGAACACGGCCACGATGGAATCGCCGATATATTTGTCGACGTAGCCGCCATGGCTTTCGATAACGTCGGTCATGGCGGAGAGGTACTCGTTCATCAGCGCGACCAACTCGCTGGGTGCCATCTTCTCGGCGATCGCGGAGAAACCGGCGAGGTCCGAGAAGAACACGGTGACGTTGCGCATCTCGCCGCCGAGCGCCGGCATCTTGCCGGAAGCCATCATGCTCTCGATCACCTGTGGGGCGAGGTAGAACGCAAAACTCCTGCGCAGGAAGCGTTCATCGCGGTCGGCGATCACGAAACGGTAGCCGATCATCATGGCGCCGGCGGCAAGCCCTGCGAGTGCCGGCTCGGTCAGCGGCAAGGCCTGCCCGCGAGCGAACAGGCTCACCGCGCAAGCGGTGTAGACGGCTATGAGTGCAATATAGGCGAACGCGGCGCCGCCCGGCGCAAGCAGGCAGGAAGCGAATGCGATGATCCCCGCAATGGCGATCGTGAGAATTGTGCGCATGGGAAAGCCGAGCTCGCTCACCGCATCGCGCTCCATCAGGTTGCGCACGACGGTCGCGTGGATAAAGACGCCGGCGATGTCGCTGCGTGCTGCCGGTGCCGTCCGTGAAGGAGCGGGCAGGGCGCATCGCGGTGCGGGCGTGCCGTCATAGCCACCGGCAAGACGCAGCGAGGTAAGCTTGCGGTCATCGGCGTTGAGCACGCTGCCGAGAATGACGACCTTGCCATCGAAGGCGCGGCGGAAGAACTCGCCATCGCCCTTTTCGAGGCAGGCGCGCAGATCCGCGAAGGAAAACTTCGGAATATCGCGGCCGGCGCCGCGGAAATTGAGCGTCAGCGTGTTCGGTTCAGCGCTCGGGATCGCGTAGTCCGCAAGCGTCATGGCGCCGTCTCGCGCGAGCTCGGGTTTCGCGCCGAGCGCGCGTGCGGCCAGCTCGACCGCCATCGCGGTGACCTGTTTGTCGTCGATGGTGAACGCAAGCGGCATTCGCCGGATGACGTCGTCGGGATCGGTGTTGACGTTGAGCGCACGGATATTGCCCTTCACCGCCAATTGCTGTGCGCGATAGGGAACGTCCGGACGGACGTTGCTCAGGGTCTCGCCGAGCACAAGCTTGCCGGCATCGGACGCTTTGCGCAGGGCGATCAGGTAGTCCCGGTCGAAGCCCTTCATGCGGTCGCCGAGCGGCGCATCGCCAAAGGGAATCTCCGACTGCTCGATCGAACTCTGAAAGATCACGTCGAAGCCGATTACCTTGGCGCCGCCGTCGACCACGGCGCCAATCACCCGCCCGATCTCGCGCGTCCAGATCAGCGTCGGCGAGCCCTTGAAGGGCAGGGTGTTGTAGGTTTCGTCGTCGATTCCGATGACCACCACGGGCGAGGCAGAGACATCGCGACCATCGCCGAACAGCCTCTCGCGCAGCGCCGTCAAGATGTCGAGCGACAGCCCTTGCAGCGTATTGAGAGGCGGTGAGGTGAAGACGGCGCCTGTGAGGAGCGCGATCACGATCGCCGCAACGATGTCCCGCCTGCCGATCCCTCGCATCGCCCCGTCGTGCGCCGCTTATTCGAAACGCAGCAGCCGGCCGACGATCGGCGTCGCAGACGAAGTCGCGTGAGCGTCGACCTGGAAGGTATAGCGCCGCGCGCCGAGGGTCGCGAGATAGGTGCCGCCGGGGGTCAGCGTCTTGCCGGCCTTTGCGAAGTCGTAGAACTTGCCGGCGACCAGACTATCGCTCTTCAGCGGTACGGTGATCGTTGGCTCCTTGCCGTCTGTGCGCTCGACGACCAGCGTGCCGCCGCTCTTGGCCTGGATCAGCGGCGAGACGCCGTAGATCGTGGTCATTGTTGCCGGCGGACCCTTCGTGTCCACGCGCACGTTGCGGAAGGTGGTTGCCGCGCTCTGGTTGGCCTCGCGCTCGGAGAGCTGCGCGGCGTTGGCGTCGCAGGGCACCTTGACGCGCTGGACGTCACCGAGCTGCACCGAGCTCTGCTCGGCGCCGACGAGGACGACCCCGCCGGTGATGGTCTCGCGCCAGCATGGTTTGAGATAGCCGAGCACGAGCGTGCCCTTTGGGCCGAGCTTGATGACCTTGCCGGGTGCCACGTAGTCCATGAATTCGACCCCGTCGACCTTGCCCTGCACGTCCTCGACGATTGCGGCGGGAGTTTCGGCCCATGCGGGCGCCACGAGGCAAAACACGCCGGCCATGGCACCGATCAGGCGTCTCATGAGCTTCTTATCCAATTCAAAAGGTCCCTGGCACCGCCGCTAGCAGGGGAAGGCCGCAGGAAATGTGACCAGAATCACTCTTGTTATTGGTGCACTTTATTCGGGATAGGTTCAATGCGAAGCACGCACGGCGTGATGCCGCACTCGGCCAGGAAGCCCCTTGCCGGCCGCCATCAAAGTCGCCGATCGACGAGTTCGCCGACCGGCACGCCCAACGTCTGCGAGGGATACTCGCCGAACATCGCGCGGTAGTAATGTGAAAACCGTCCAAGCTCGTAGAAGCCCTGCTGCATTGCGACGGTCGCCACCGTGGTCGTGCCGGGAGCGCTTTCGCGCAGGATCGAGTGAATGGCGCACAGGCGCTTGTGGCGCAGGAAGGTCACCGGTCCCACACCGAATACTTCGTTGAAGGCGCGGTGCAGCGAACGACGCGGCACGCCGAGCGCAACGCAGATCTCCGAGATATGGACCGGACGGGTCCCGGCTTCATCCAGATAATCCTCGACCTTGCGGATGATGCGTCGCGCCGACGGCAGCCGCGCGTTTCCGTCCGGCGGCAATGCGGACAGGACGGTCATTCCCATGCACTCGGCGATCGATCGCTTCCAGAACTCGGCTGATGATTCGGACAGGGCCCCGTTATGCGCGCCGAGCTGGAGTACGATCCGGCTCAGTCGGGACGCGGCGACGTGGCCGACGTCAAGATCGGCGCGAAAGTGAT
Source organism: Bradyrhizobium sp. UFLA05-125 (assembly GCF_059803515.1). Classification (NCBI taxonomy): domain Bacteria; kingdom Pseudomonadati; phylum Pseudomonadota; class Alphaproteobacteria; order Hyphomicrobiales; family Nitrobacteraceae; genus Bradyrhizobium; species Bradyrhizobium sp. UFLA05-125. The sequence continues at coordinate 25,977 of NZ_JBANBJ010000076.1, forward strand.
TCTTGTGGCGCCAGCTTTCGGGATCAGCAAGCCGCGGCTCACCTCCGAACATCGAGGCGACCTCGTCGAGGTCGAACCGCATCGCCGCATAGGCGGAGGCGCCGTGGAAGATGCCGTCATGCTCTACCAGCGGGGGCATTACCAGCACGTCGGTCGGCCGCATGTCGAACGACCAATGGTTGACCCTGTCTTCCGCCGTCAGCAGCATGCCGATGATCAGCTTGTCGTCGCTGGAAATCCGCTGCGTTCGCATGCCGACGTTGAAGGAGCCGATGCTGAGCGAAAAGTCACCGATGCCGACATGAGACAACGTGCCGCGCAGCCTGCCACGCCCGAGCTGCATCACGTCGACATGCGTCCCGTGCACAGCCTGGTGCAGCCCTTCAAAACCGTCGAGCCTTCGCGAATCAACTAGTAGATGCGTCCCCATTTCGCCAGCCTGATGCCGAAGCGTGTTGATTCTGCGGCAAGTTGCAGTCCTGCGTCATCACGGCGACGCGACGAATGATTTCCGAAGTTGAGGAAAATCTTCCTTGAAATCCACGTGAAGGAACTTGGGGTTGCGTGGGGTCGATTGGAAAATTTCGCGTCGCGCGCTAACGCGCGGCGCCTGCACGCGACGCGTGCTGGCACGATTTGCACATCACAACGCGCGAAAGTTGGATTAGCCTTTGCAACCTCAACGATATTCGGTCGCGATCTTCCGCCGAAGGCGGATCACGCGCTGCAAGGTGGCTGCGTGCGCAGTGTCGCGCGCGCAGAGCAAAGGAGGAGAGGGCCCATCGGCTTCTCGAACCTCCGGCAGACATGGGAACCCGACCAATGTGCCGTATGAGATGCGCAAGCCGCAACCGTCGAAATCCCCGGACACCATTACGCTGAGGCAGCGGGAACGATGTGGAGTCTGACCATGTTGCGGGCGGGCATGGATCACTGCGTGTGGCGGCCGGACGACACGCGGAGCGGTGAGATGGTGTTCGTCTCCGGCGACACCTTCCTGATGGGGTCCGACCACCACTATCCCGAGGAAGCGCCGAGCCACCGCGTCTCGGTCGACGGCTTCTGGATCGATCGCACGCCGGTGACCAACCGGCAGTTCAAGGAATTCGTCAACGCGACCGGCCATGTCACCGAGGCCCAGATCGTTCCCGACGCGAAGGACTATCCCGGTGCGGTGCGCGACATGCTCTATGCCGGCTCGCTGGTGTTCTCGCCGCTCCCGCGCATCACCGATCTCAGGGATTGGAGCCAGTGGTGGATCTTCATGCGCGGCGCCAACTGGCGGCATCCTTACGGACCTAAGAGCAACCTCAGGGGGCTCGACGATCATCCGGTCGTTCACGTCTCATATAGTGATGCGCTCGCCTATGCGCGCTGGGTGGGCAAGGATCTGCCGACCGAGGCGGAGTGGGAGTTCGCCGCGCGCGGCGGGCTCGACGGTGAGGAATACGCCTGGGGCAACACGCTGACGCCGGGCGGCAGGCACATGGCGAATATCTGGCAGGGAAGCTTCCCTGTCCAGAACCTCGGCGAGGATGGTTTTGAGCGTACCTCGCCGGTCATGGCCTTTCCCCCGAACGGCTACGGCCTTTACGACATGATCGGCAATGTCTGGGAATGGACCTCGGACTGGTGGGCGCCGCGGCATCAAGCCGACGCAGCGAAGCCCTGCTGCATCCCGCGCAATCCGCGCGGGGGCCGGGAGGAGGCGAGCTTTGATCCATGTCAACCCGAGATCCGTATTCCACGCAAGGTGCTGAAGGGCGGCTCGCATCTCTGCGCGCCGAACTATTGCCGCCGCTATCGCCCCGCCGCGCGTCACGCCGAGCCGGTCGATACGTCGACCTGTCATGTCGGGTTCAGGTGCGTGGTGAGGCTGCCACAGCACGAACCCGCTGCAACCCATGGAGTGTTCTTTCAAAGCCGGGAGTAAGAAATGACTGACGAAGCCAAGGACAAGAAACAGACGGATAACGACCAGGCGATCAATCGACGTAATCTTCTCCTCGCAACTTCATCTCTGGTCGCCGCGGCCACGTTGACATCGGATGCGCTGGCACAGGGTCAAAAGGCTGCTCCCGCAACAACACCACCAACCTCGGCGGGGCGCAGGCCCAACATCCTCGTCATCTTCGGCGACGACATCGGTCAGACCAATGTTTCCGCCTATTCCTTCGGCGTGATGGGCTATCGCACGCCCAACATCGACCGGCTCGCCAAGGAAGGCATGATGTTCACCGACTACTACGCCGAGCAGAGCTGCACCGCGGGACGGTCGTCCTTCATCACGGGCCAGTGCACGCTGCGCACGGGGCTCTCGAAGGTGGGCATTCCCGGTGCGACCGTTGGCCTGCAGGCGCGCGATGTAACGATCGCCGAAGTTCTAAAGCCGCTCGGTTACGCAACCGGACAGTACGGCAAGAACCATCTTGGCGATCGCAACGAATACCTGCCGACCCTGCATGGTTTCGACGAGTTCTACGGCAATCTCTATCACCTCAACGCCGAGGAGGATCCCGAGAACTGGTTCTATCCGCGCGATCCCGGCTTCCGCGAGAAATTCGGCCCGCGCGGCGTGCTCCGCTGCAAGGCGACCGATCGCGATGATCCGACCGAGCATCCGCGTTTCGGCAGGGTGGGCAAGCAGATCATCGAGGACACCGGTCCGCTGACGCGGAAGCGGATGGAGACGATCGACGACGAAACCTCGGCCGCCGCTATCGACTTCATCAAGCGGCAAGCGCAGGCGAACATGCCGTTCTTCTGCTGGTTCAACTCCACCCGCATGCACTTTCGAACCCACGTTCGCGCCGATCATCGTGACAAGCCCGGCCTGAACTCGAGGACGGAATATGCCGACGGCATGATCGAACACGATGCAACGGTCGGGACGATCCTGAAGGCGCTGGATGATCTCGGCATCGCCAATGACACGATCGTGCTGTACACGACGGACAATGGCCCGCACCAGAACTCCTGGCCGGACGCCGGTACAACCCCGTTCCGCAGTGAGAAGAATACCAACTGGGAAGGCGCATTCCGAGTGCCGTGCCTGATCCGATGGCCCGGCCGCATTGCCGGCGGCTCCGTCTCCAACGAGGTCGTCAGCGGTCTCGACTGGATGCCGACGCTGCTGGCCGCAGCCGGCGAGCCCGACATCAAGCAGAAGCTCCTCACTGGCTACAATGCCGGCGGCAAGACCTTCAAGGTGCATCTCGACGGCTACAACCAGCTTCCTTATCTCACCGGCCAGGAGCCGGCCAGCGCGCGAAAGGAGTTCATCTACTTCAACGACGACGGCGATCTGGTCGCGGCGCGGATCGAGAACTGGAAGATCGTCTTCGAAGAGCAGCGCGCGCCGGGCACGATGCGGATTTGGGCCGAGCCCTTCACCAAGCTTCGCGTTCCGAAATTCTTCAACCTGCGCTCCGATCCGTACGAGCGCGCCGACATCACGTCGAACACCTACTATGACTGGCTGATGTCGGATGCTGCCGGCGTCATCGTTGCCGGACCGGCGATCGTTAGCCAGTTCCTGGCGACGTTCAAGGACTATCCGCCAAGCCAGCGCCCGTCGAGCTTCAGCATCGATCAGGTCGTCGAGAAGATGCAGCAGAGCTTCGAAGCTGTGCAGAGCAACTAACGGGCGCCATGAGCGGCTACGACATCTTCGCATGGATCGTGCTGATCATCCTGCTCGCAGTGATCGTGCTGGTGATTTGGCTGATGGGCTCGCTGCCCGGGCACGTCGCGAGACGGCGCAGGCACCCTTACGCCGAGGCCGTCAGCGTCGCCGGCTGGATCACGCTCATCTTCGGTTTTGCGCTGTGGCCTGTCGCGTTGATCTGGGCCTATGTCGACGTGCCTACCCGGCAAACGGAGGAGCCGCGGCCATGATGATTGCGCTGATGGCGCTGTATCTCGCGCTGCTGTTCACCCTGGTCTGGCTCGGCATCATCCGCTTCAACACGTTCTGGAAGACGTCGCCGCTGATCGTGCTTCTCTTGCTCAACCTCGGTCTCTTCATCCCGATGGGCTGGGGCGCGCCCCAGGGGCCCGCCATCGTCGTCCGCAACGCGGTCGCCATCGTGCCTGATGTCGCGGGCGAGGTGACGGATGTCCCCGCCGCCGCCAATACGCCGCTGAAGGCGGGCGACATCCTGTTCAAGGTCGATCCCACCCCTTTCGACGCGCAGGTCAAGGCGATCGAGGCGCAACTCAAGCTCTCGGCCACGCGCCTGTCGCAGATGACGACCCTCTATGAGCGCGACGCGGGGCGCGCCTTCGACGTCGAGCAGCGGCAGTCCGAGGTAGACCAGCTCAAGGCGCAGCTTCAGAGTGCACAATGGAACCTCGACAAAACGACCGTGCGCGCGCCGGCCGACGGCTACGTGACCAACGTCGCGCTGCGCAAGGGCGCCCGCGTCGCAAACCTGCCGTTGTCGCCGGCGATGGCCTTCATCGACACGTCCGATACATTGATTGGCGTCGAGATCGACCAGATCGACGCGCGCTACGTCGCGCCCGGCCAGGAGGTCGAGATCACGTTCAAGTTCGTGCCGGGTCATATCTACACCGGCAAGGTCGAGAGCATTTTGCAGGCGATCGCAAGCGGCCAGACCCAGGTCTCCGGCCAGGCCGTGGTGCCCCGGGAGTTCGCGGCTGCTCCTTTCATCGTCCGCGTCAAACTCGACGACGATGCCTTCGCCAAGGCGCTGCCGGCAGGCAGCACGGGAACGGCCGCCATCTTCACCGACTACGTCAAGGTCAGTCATGTCATTCGCCGCGTGCTGCTGCGGCAGGTGGCGATCCTCAACTACATCAATCCATTCTGAGGGATGCACATGAAGAGAGCAGTTTTCGGAGCCATGGCGATGATGCTGGCGACCGCAAGCGTGCATGCGCAATCGTCTTCCCCCGAGGAGCTCGCAAACCGCAACATCCAACGTCGTGCAGTCGAAGCGATGATCTGGGCGATGCCCGCGGTCAACACCGACTTGATGCTGCAGGCGATGCTGAGCAGCACCAAGGCCAAGGTCAACGAGATCGTCTACTGGTCCCGGCCGTCGAACTGGAAGAACCAGACGCTGACGCCCAATCCGGATTCGATCTACTTCATGTCGTTCTGGAATGTGAAAGACGGCCCGATCGTGTTGGAGATCCCGCCGGCACAGGGCGGCTCGATCGCCGGCAACATCGTCACCGTATGGCAGATGCCGCTTGAGGATGCCGGTCCCGAAGGTGCTGACAAGGGGCAGGGCGGCAAGTATCTGATCCTGCCGCCTGGCTACAAGGGCGAAGCGCCCGCAGGCTACATCCCGCTTCAGTCCGACACGTTCAGCGGCTTTGCGCTGCTGCGCTGCAATCTTGCGAGCCATGCCGATGCGGACATCGCGAAATCGGTCGCCTATGGCAAGCAGATCAAGATCTATCCGCTCGCGCAGGCGCAGAACCCGCCGCAGACCAATTTCACTGACGCGTACGATATCCTGTTCGATTCCACCATTCCCTACGACGCGAACTTCTATCGCAGCCTCGATCGCGTCGTGCAGAACGAGCCTTGGCTCGACCGAGACCGGGCGATGATCGACCAGCTCCGGTCGATCGGTATCGAAAAGGGCAACGCTTTCAATCCCGATCAGAAAACCATCGCGATCCTGGATGACGCCGCACATGAAGCCCATGCGCTGCTGTCGCAGCGTTACGATGCCGGTTTTCCTGTCCTCAATCCGGGCATCCGCTGGTTCCCAGCGGCGATGCCCGAAATGGTGAAGGCAGCGAGCGGAGGATATGCCGATCCGAATGCCTATCCGGTCGATGCACGGGGCGTCACCTACACGCTGGGCTTCACCGGCATCAAACGGCTCGGCACGGCGCAGTTCTACTTGATGGCCAACAAGGACAGGGATGGTCAGCCGTTCGACGGCGCTACCACCTATCGCCTGACCGTGCCGGCGAACGCGCCGGTCAAGCAATACTGGTCTGCAACCGTCTACGACCGCGAGACGCACGCGCTGGTGCGCAACATGGCGAGCGCCAGCCGTGCCTCGATCAGCCCCGGCATCCAGAAGAATGCCGACGGCTCGGTCGACGTCTATTTCGGCCCAAGGGCGCCGGACGGCAAGGAAGCCAATTGGGTGCCCACCGATCCCGCGCGCAAATTCGAGCTGCTGTTCCGCCTCTATGGACCGCAGCAGCCTCTGTTCGATCACAGCTGGAAGCTGCCCGATGTCGAGCGGCTCGCGGCGACGATTGGAGGTGTCGCGAAGTAGCCGGTCAGAACCATGGTTTCGAAGGACAGCGTCAAGAGCAAAAAGAGGTCAAGACGATGAGGAAGATGAAGGCGATGTGTTTCCTGATGGGCGCTGCGCTGGCGATTCTGTGCCATCAACCGGCTCAAGCCGAAGGGCCGGCGCCTTACGCCTTCGAGCGCGGCTATCCAGCCGCCGATACGAGCAAGCGCGCGCGCGACGATGCGGACTTCCAGCGGGCGATCATCGCCTATCGATTCTGGTATCCTTCGGTCTCAGTCGAAGGCATCTTCAACGGCAATCGCGAAGCCGGTCTCAAGGACGGCGAGAAGATGGGAATCGCCGCGGCCGGCCCCCGCCAGATAGGCTTCACGCTCAATTCCGACACGCCCTACGGCTCGGCCGTGATCGACGTGACCAAAGGCCCCGTCGTGGTCGAATTGCCACCGGGGCCGTATATCGGCCTCGTCAATGACCACAATCAGGGTTGGGTGATGGATCTCGGCCTTCCGGGACCGGATGCCGGCAAGGGTGGCAAGCACGTCGTGCTTGGCCCTGACTACAAGGGCGAGGTGCCGGAGGGCTATCACGTCGCCCGGTCGAACTCCTACAAGAACCTGCTCGCGGTTCGCGCGCTTCCGGTTGGTGGCGATGTTACGAAGGCAATGGATGCGCTGCGCGCCATCAAAATCCATCCGCTCGGAAGCAGCACCAATCTCGCGGTCGTCGATACCACGAAGGAGAAGATGGACTCCTCTTCGCTGCGCTGGGAGGACAATTTTCAGTTCTGGCAGGTGCTGAAACAGATTGTCGACGAAGAGCCGGTCGTTCCGTCCTTCCTGCCGATGTACGGCCTGCTCGCCGAACTCGGCATCGAGAAAGGCACGCCGTTTGTGCCGGACGCGCGCATGAGGGACATTCTCGATCGTGCCGCAAGGGCTGGACGCGATCAGATGCTGGTGTCGGCCTTCGACAGCGCGCGCGCCGATCGCGTCAACTGGCCCGACCGCAAATGGGAATGGGTCGGCCTGACGCCCGGCAGCGCGCAGTTCGAGACGTCATCAGGGATGGACCTCGAGGCACGCGATCGCTGGTTCGCCCAGGCGATCGTCACCTCGCCGGCGATGTTCCGCCGCTCGGCCGGAGCAGGTTCGCTGTACTGGATGAGCGTGCGCGACGACACCGGCGCATTTCTCGACGGGGCCAAGAACTACAAGCTCGCTATGCCGCAACCGGTACCGGGAAAGTTGTTCTGGTCGATTACCGTCTACGACACCCAGACCCGCTCGCAGGTGCAGACTGATCAGGATCGCGGCGCGCTGCGCTCGATGTTTGAGCTCAGCGATATCAAGGGCACGGTGCCCGCTGATCTCTTCTTCGGCCCGGACGCGCCCCAGGGCAACGAGTCGCACTGGATCAAGACGCCGCCGGGACGAGGCTGGTTCGCCTACATCCGCATCTACGGCCCCGAGGAAGCCGCTTTCGACAAGAGCTGGAAGCCCGGCGACTTCACCGAGGTGAAGGCCGGCACGATGGGGAGCGCGACGAAGTAAGCGTATGGGGAGGGCAGGTTGCCCGCTGCCACGCGGTTTGGTGGATGAAACGATGGGAACGAGGAGACACGATTTGACCGGAAAATACAAACGGGCCGTCCTGGCAGCCGCGTTCGCAGCGACGAGCTTGGCCGCGCCTCAACGTGCTCTCGCCGATTCCGGCGGCGTCAGCTTCTGGCTTCCCGGTATCTTTGGCAGCCTCGCCGCTGCGCCCACGGTGCCGGGCTGGGCTTATTCGACGATCTACATCCATCTGCAGGCCAATGCCGGAGGCGGGCAGAACTTCGTCACCAGCGGCGGTGTGCCGGGCTCGGTGGCCGCCGGCATCAATGCGCACGCCGACGTGCTCGTTCAAGGCATCACCTACACGTCGCCGATGCCCGTGCTCGGTGGGCAGGCGGCCTTCACCGTGCTCACGGCGCCCGGGAACGTCGGTGCGGGCATCGATGCCTCTCTCACCGGGCCGAGAGGGAACACCATCTCAGGAAGCAAAACGGACGATCGTACGACACTGACCGACGTATTCTACCAGGGCACCTTGAAATGGAATCAAGGTGTCCACAATGAGATGGTCTACGTCACCGGCAACATTCCGAGCGGCACCTACGATGCGAGCCGCCTGGCAAACCTCAGCTTCGGTTTTCCTGCGGTCGATGCGGGCGCCGGCTACACCTATCTCGATCTGAAGACCGGGCATGAGTTCTCGGTGGTCGGGGGGCTGACATACAATTGGATGAACCCGTTCCTTCAGTACCAGAACGGCATTGCTTTCCATGTCGACTGGGCGGCCTCGCAGTTCGTCAGCAAGAACGTCCATCTCGGTGTGGCGGGCTACTTCTTCCAGCAGCTCACCGACGATAGCGGCCCGGGGGCGAAGCTCGGCGGTTTCAGGGGCCGCGCGATCGGCATCGGTCCGCAGATCGGATTCATCATTCCGCTTTCGGAAGGCTACCAGGGCTATCTCAACGTCAGGGGCTACAAGGACCTCGACGTCGAGAACCGCCCCAAGACCTGGACGGCGTGGGTCACCTTCTCGGTATCGCCGGCGGCGCCGGAGCCGGCAGCAACGAAGCCGATCGTGCGTAAATATTAAGGAGGGGGCACGAAGTTGTTCGCGGACCAGTCCGCTCGCCCGTTCCGGATCGGCTTCCAGGCGTCGATCATCGCCGTGTTCGTCGCCGTGGTTCTGATCGTTGGGCTCACGCTGGTTTATTTGAGCTTTGCGCGCGTCACCTCCATCACCCGGGCGGCGGCGAGCAGCTTCATCGAGAAGGCGGCGCAGCTGAGCGCCGATCATATCGACGAGAAATTCAAGACGGTGCGGGATAATCTCGAGATGCTGGCAGGACTGCCGTCGGTCCAGAGTGCGAGCATCGCGGACAATCCGCGGCTCTACGCTGTTCTGGCGTCGATGCTGCGCAACAATCCACAGCTCTTCAATCTCTATGTCGGCTATGATGACAGATCGTTCCTCGAGATGGACGTCATCGACCGCGCGAGGCCTGCCTTCAGGGAGAGCCTCGCCGTCCACGACGGCGCGGCTTTCCGGCTCGTCCTGATCGTGCCCGGTGCGCCGTCGCGAACGACTTTCCTCTCCGAAGCGCTGGTCGCGGTGGCCGAACGTGCGGGGCCGGCTGACTACGATCCACGGCTGCGGCCCTGGTACGTCGAGGCATTGGGAAATAACCAGACGCTCCTCACCGGGCCTTACATCTTCTACGCGACCGGCGAACCCGGCTACACGCTGCGCGCGCCGCTCAGACAGGGGCGGATCGGCGTCATTGCCGCAGACGTGCTACTCACCCGCTTCGAGGAGATGCTGGCGGAGCAGCGGCTCGGTGAATCCGGATTGACCTTCCTCTTCAATGACGCGGATCGGATCGTCGGCCATCCCGACATGCGTCGGCTGGTGAAGGATAGGACCGGGGCCGGCAATGATCTGCCGGCGCTGGACGCAATCGGGCTTCCCGGCCTCGTTGCCACGGTTCGCGCATGGCGCGCCGGTGCGCCGGCGCAGCAGTTCTTTGCAGGGCCAGCGGGACGGAGCTACGCCGTGGCGTTTCATCCGATCAGGAGCACGGGTGCAGCCGACATCAGGCTCGCCGTGATGGCGCCGCCCGATGAGTTCTTCTCCCGGATCATCGCCGAGCGGCGGGCGCTGTTCGCGCTGGCGATCGCCTTCGTCGGTGCAACGCTGCCGTTTGCGTTCTGGCTGGGGTCTCTGATGGCGTGGCCCTTGCGCAAGCTCGCGCGCGAGACCGACGAGATTCAGCGCTTCGAGATCGCCGAGCGCCCGCGCGTTCACTCGATCATCGCCGAGATCGACGAGCTCGGCCGTTCCGTATTCACGATGCGCAGCGTCGTGCGCAGCTTCGCGAGCTTCATCCCGCGGCAGATCGTGCGCCAATTGATCCAGGCCGGATCGTCGCTCAGCCTCGGCGGGACGCGGCGCGAGATCACTGTGATGTTCACGGATGTTGCCGATTTCACCGCCAAGACCGAACGCGCCGACCCCTCGCGCGTGATGATCTATACGTCGCGCTATTTCGCGGCGCTGTCGTCCATCGTCATGGATCACCACGGCACCATCGACAAGTTCATCGGCGACGCCGTAATGGCGTTTTGGAATGCACCTGCCGACGATCCGGACCACGTCAGGCATGCCTGCCGGGCGGCCCTTGCCTGCGTCGGCCGCAGCGCGGAGTTGAACGAGACTTTCGCCGCGGAAGGATGGCCGGCTTACGAGACACGCTTCGGTCTGCATACGGGAGACGCGGTGGTCGGCAATATCGGCTCGTCGGATCGCATGAACTACACCGCGCTCGGCGCCACCATCAATCTTGCCGCACGTCTCGAGCAGCTCAACAAGAGCTACGGCACGCAAGTGCTGGTCAGCGAGGCTGTGAGGGAACGCTTGGAAGCCGATTTCGTGTTTCGCAAGGTGGATCGGATCAGGCCGAAGGGGTTTGCGCAGGCCGTGACCATCTTCGAGCTCAGATGCGAGCGCACAGGCGACGTCGCCGCGGAATTGGCCTTCTGCCGGCGCTGGGACGACATCGATCGGCTTCTGGAAGAGGACCGGCCGGCGGCCGTGGCCGACATCGCCGCGTTTCTCCGGCAATACCCGGGCGACGGCGTCGCCCAATTCCACGTCCGCCGGCTCGCCGCGATAAGCGGATCGTCCATGGGCAGGACGGCGTCGGGCTGAAGCTTCGAAGGCCGATCGCTTCAATCATTTCGCGCTCCAATCGGAATGGCTGCAATTTGTCGAGCTGAGTTTCGGAAGCGTTAACCGTGGTGGAACGGCCGTGCGATCGGCCATTGTCGCGCCGCAGACTTGGTAGCAAATACGCGCTACTCCTATTGCGAGTGCCTTCCATGCTGAAAGATGGCAAATACGCTGCCTGGTTCAGGACCTCGCATGGTCAGGGGACCGGGATCGTGCACCTCTTGCAGGGCCGGATATCGGGCAGCGACAGCTTCTTCACATATGGCGGCTCCTACCAGGTCGATCAGGATCGCTTCACCGCCGTGCTGACCACTCGCCGCCATGCTGATGGCATGCCGACGGTGTTCGGTCACGACGAGGTCGAGGTCAATTTGTCCGGCGTCTGCACCGGCGCAATGGCGAGATGTTCCGGACGCGCCAAAGAAGCGCCTGACGTGCTGTTCGAGGCGACGCTGATTTACAGCCAGGATGAGGTGCCCGCGATGGACAAGTGCGCTGTCGTCAAGCTCAAGCCGGACAGACTGCCAAAGGCGATGGATAGCCGTTCGCGCCCGCGCCCGTTTCGCACGCCCGGGCCGCCGAAGAGTCCGCAGGCTTGATGCCGCTTTTCGCGGCAGCGAGATTGTCGCATCCCGCGAATATGCCGCTTCATGGGAAAACCTCACCTTTTTGGTTGCGGAAGTCATCACTTCGGATTTTTCCCGTAACGATTCCGGGAGCCTCCCTCATCGCGTCAAATTAAACTAAGTATCAAACGCTGATCCTCGACGATGCGAAGATCGCGAGAGCGTGATCAGCTTGCATTTGATAAATATGTTTGACGAATACTGGTTGCCGCTCCTACACTCGCAACCAAAATAAGAGCGGGAGGAAACAAATGCGGTGGCCTTTGGCATCGCGCAGCGTCGCTGTTGCGGCCACCACTCCCCGCATCCCCTTCACTATCGCCAAGCCCAACCAGGAACAGATCGTCCTCCTGATTACGATCGTGCTGCTGATCGTGTTCGGCTTCACGCTGAACGGCTTTGCGACCATTTCCAACCTGCTCAATCTATTGCGAAGCATTTCCATCCTCGGCGTGCTTGGGCTCGGCATGGGGCTGATCGTGATCAGCCGCGGCATCGATCTCAGCGAAGTTGCTACCCTGGCGGGCTGCTGGGCGATCGCCCTGATCGAAATGCAGCGCGGCATGCCGGTCGGAGTCGCCGTCCTGCTGGCGCTTGCGATCGCACTGCTGATCGGTGTGATCAACGGCGTCATGGTCGCGTTCGTGGAGGCGCCGCCGTTGTTCGTGACGCTTGCTGCGGGCTTCGTCATCTATGGCCTTGCGTTCTGGCTCGCGCCGGCCTGGGTGGTCTATGCGCCGAAGGACGCACCGGGACTGATGTTCGCGGGCGCCGGGCGGCTGTTCGGCATTCCCGTGCCCATCCTGGTGTTTGCCGTCTCGGCGATCGCGATGCACCTGTTCCTGTCGCGCACCTCGATCGGCCGTTTCATCTACGCCCAGGGCGACAATCCGGAAGCGGCGCGGCTGAGCGGCATTCCGTTGCGGCCGCTGATCGTCCTCGAATACGCGCTGGTCGCCTTCCTCGCCTGGCTTGCCGGCCTCGTATGGGTCGGCACGACGGGCAGCATGCAGATGGCGATCACGCAGGGCACCATGATCTTCGACGTCGTGCTGGTCGTCGTGATCGGCGGCATCAGCCTGATCGGCGGACGCGGCAGCGTTTTCTCCGTCGTGGTCGGATGCATCCTGATCGGCACCCTGCTCAACGCCTTCACCATCATGGACGTCAACAGCGAGGTGCAGAACATCATCAAGGGTGTGGTGCTGCTTGCCGCCATCGTACTCGACAACTTCCTGCATCCGCGGGACGAGGAGACGGCACGGCAAGGTGACTGACGAGGAATGCCGGTCAACGGCATCCCGTCTCGACAATCAACAAACAGGACGAGGAGGATCCCATGAATAGAAAGTTCTGGACGATCGCGGCGGCAGGTGCGGCGCTCGCTGCGCTGCCGATGTTGGTAGCCGCGCAGGAGGAAGGTGGCACCAAGACCGCGCGCGAACTTCGCGCATCCTACGACAAGGCGCTGCAAGGAAAGACGATCGCATACCTGCCGATCGCGCTCGGCGTTCCCCTCTCCGATGAATGGGGCCGGGTGGTGCAGGAAGAGGCCGAGTGGCGTGGCATGAAGTTCATCGTCCGCGATCCCAACAACAACCCGTCGGCGATGCAGCAGGCCCTGACGGCGTTGGTTGACCAGAAGCCCGACGTGCTGATCGTGCAGAATCCGAGCGTCACGCTGCTGATGAAGGATCTGAAGCGTGCCGAGAGCCAGGGCACGCATGTCATCCAGATCAACATGTCCTCCAACTACAAGTCCGGTGCCTTCGTCGGCGCCGACTGGCGCGAGATTGGCAAGATGCTTGCGACCGAAGTGGTCAAGGCCTGCGGCACCGGCTCCGGCAAGTCCGGCAAGGTGCAGATCGTGCAGGGTGAACTGACCGCGGCGGCCAGCGTCGATCAGGTCGGCGGCATCATGGAGGTCCTGAACAAGGACACCAACATCAAGGTAGTCTCGAACCAGGCCGCAAACTGGGACGCCAACACCGCGCTGAACATCACCGCTACGGTGATCCAGCAGCATCCGGATCTCTGCGCCTCGATCGGCTTCTGGGGCATCATGGAATCCGGTGCGGCGCAAGCGATCCGCAATGCCGGCAAGATCGACGACGTCAAGGTGTTCGCATCAGGCGAAGGCTCCTCGCTCGACTGTGATCAGGTCAACTCCGGGAATTTCTACAAATTCCTGAGCTACAAGGCGACAGAGCAGGGCCACGACCTCATGTTCGCTGCCGAGACGTTGCTGATGTCCGGCGACAAGGCCGGCACGCGAAACCTCGAATACTACACGCGCCCGATCTGGCTCGATAAGACCAATGCTTCAGGCGCCAACTGCTTCGCACTTCCCAAGAAGAGCTGATCTGAACGTTGGCCGGCGTGCACCGTCGCACGCCGGCTGCTTGGGAGTGCCATGATCATGTCGACGATCGAAGCCTTTGCCGAGTCCCTTACAATGTCGGCGCGGCGGTTTTCGCCCCGCCTGCTGCTGTCCGAGCTTTTGCTGAAGCAATGGTTCGAGCCGGTCGTGCCGTTCACGGTGATGATTGGCTTGTGGCTCTATTTCGCGCTCACGATTCCGGACTACGCCTCGGTGCAGAACACGTTGTCGCTGCTCCGGCTGTTCGCCGAGTTTGGCTTCGTGGCGCTCGCAATGGGATTTTGCCTGATCAGCGGCGGTATCGATCTGTCGGTCGGCGCGATCTTCGCTCTGTGCAATTTCGCTGCACTGTTCTTCCTTCTGGTGATGGAGTGGCCGGTCGGTCTCGTCGTGGTGGCGACCCTTCTGGCCGGCGCTGTCCTCGGCAGCATCAACGGCGTCCTGATCGGCTTTCTGAAGACCCGGCCGTTCCTGACCACGCTGGTGACGCTGATCATCCTGCGCGCCTCGGTCAACCTTCTCAACACCGGCTACGCCCAGGTGTTTGCAACCAATTCCGTTGACAGCGATGCCTGGGATTTTATCGGCAGCGGCAGCGTGCTCGGCATTCCCGTCAATGCGGCGACGCTATTCGTCGTGCTGCTCGTTTGCCACATCTTCCTGTCGCGCTCGCGCTACGGCTGGCATCTGACGGCGATCGGCGCGAGCCGGAAGGCCGCGCGGCACGCCGGCATCCGCGTTCGGCTGATGCTGTTCCTGACCTACGTGCTGTCGGGCACGCTGTGCGCGGCGAGCGGCATCTTTTATGCCGCACGGCAGGCCAGTACGGATTCCACGACCGGCGTTGGCTGGGAATTCCAGGCGCTGACCGCGGTCGTGCTCGGCGGCATCTCGCTCGCCGGCGGAAAAGGCACGGTGTGGCGGGCGATGATCGGGGCGTTGATCATCTTCCTTCTCATCAACGGCCTCGTGCGGATGGGCATCCCCGGGTATGTCACCTCGGCAGTGACGGGCATGATCCTGCTTGCCGCCGTCGGCATCGACGTCAAATGGTCGAAGAACCGCGGTAAGGCGATTCAGAAGATTTACGTGAACCCCGCTTACGTGGCGTTGGCGCCGGCGCCATCAGTGCGGCCGGGTACGGCCTCGCCCTATGCCCAGAACGACCGGCTGATCCGCGCGCAGGCGATCGGGCTCGACCAGGTCGAGGGTCCGGAGGACGTCATCGTCGACCGTCAGGGCCGCGTCTACGGCTCGACCCGCGACGGCAACGTGATCCGCTTCTCGGGGCCGAACTTCGAGACGCGCGAGGTATTCGCCCATATCGGCGGCCGGCCGCTCGGCATGCAGTTCGACCGTGACGAGAATCTCATCGTCGCGGTGGCAGGTATGGGCGTCTACGGGATCGCGCCAGACCAGCGCGTGTTCAAGGTCACCGACGAGACCAATCGCACCTGGTACAAGCTCAACGACGACTCCCGCCTGCGCATGGCCGACGACCTCGACATCGCGCCGGACGGCAAGATCTATTTCAGCGACTGCACGACGCGCTACGAGATGACGACCAGCACGCTCGACATCCTCGAAGCACGGCCCAACGGCCGCGTGGTCTGCTACGATCCCTCGACGAAGACGACGCGCACGATCATCAACCATTTCTATTTCCCGAATGGCGTTTGCGTCTCCCATGATGGCAAGTCTGTGCTGATCGCGAGCACCTCGCTCTGCAAGGTGTTCCGCTACTGGATCGAAGGACCGAAGAAGGGAAAGACCGAAGTCCTGATCGACGAACTGCCCGGCAACCCCGACAATATCAATCGCGCCTCCGACGGCACCTACTGGCTGGCGCTGGTCGGTATCCGAACGCCGACCTTCGATCTGTCCGTGCGCAAGCCAGGCTTCCGGCTGCGCATGGTCAAGCAGGTGCCTGCCGACGAGTGGCTGGGGCCGGCGCTGAACCATGGCTGCGTGCTGAAGTTCAACGAGCGGGGTGAGGCGCTGGAGTCCTGGTGGGATCCGACGGGCATCTCGCATTCGACGCTTACCTCGATGCGCGAGCACAAGGGCTATCTCTATCTCGGCGGGCTCGAGAACAACCGTATCGGCCGCATCAAGCTCGACGGTGTCGACGAGAGCTGGACCGGCTATGACGCCTATTGGGGCGGCAAGAGCAGGGTGACAAATTAGCAATGGGGCTTTTCGATCATCTCTTGCGCGACATCCGCAGCGTCATCGATCGCGATGGCGGCCGGAACGCGATCCCGCCGCTCGACGGCGCGCTCAGCCCGAACGACCGGCTCGATGGCTGCACAGTGATCGGCGAGCCGTTGCCTGGCGTCGACGATGTCGTCGCGGCCGAGGACGGCGCGATCTACGTGTCTGCTGGGAAGCGGGTTCTGAAGCTCTCGGGCGATGATCTGTCGACACGGACGCTGGTTGCCGAGTTCGAGGGTGAGGCGGGTGG
>NZ_JBANBJ010000077.1:0-42231 GCF_059803515.1 Bradyrhizobium sp. UFLA05-125
GGAGACCTTTGCCACGATGGTTTCCCTGTTCCGGACCGGCGGTCTCAAACCCGGCGCCGGCCCCACTCGGGAAGAGCGCGAGAAGGGCTTCTACGACATCCTCTTCCTGGGCGAGCTACCGGACGGCGGACACGTCGAGGCGGTAGTCTTGGGCGACCGAGATCCGGGTTACGGCTCGACCAGCAAGATGATCACGGAGAGCGCTCTCTGCCTCGTGCGCGATGTGGAGGGCGAGGGTGGCATCTGGACGCCGGGCGCGCTGATGGGCCCGGCGTTGCGCAAGCGTCTGGAGGAGCGCGCCGGCCTTACCTTCAGCGCGCGTTGAGGTGATACTCAGAACTGCAGCGGCGTGGTGGATTGCGTGGATCGTAACCAACGAAAATGCGACGCGATCCTGAAATCCGGTTCAATGGCCGCTTCTGGCTGCTCGCTCATCGCGGTGTGGCTTGGTGCAGAATGCGGTCCAGCCGCGCGCTGAAGTATGAATGACGACCTGCTGTAGCGGATGCCTTTTCACGCAGGAAGCACTCGTAGCCCGCGGTGCCTTCGACGCCACCTTGACGAGGTAATCGCAATCGCCGGCGGTGAGATAGGCTTCGATGACTTCGGGAAAATCGGCAAGCAGTTGTCCGAAACGCCAGCACTTCCTCAATGGCGGTTGGTTGGCCAGTTGCTGATGAAGGAGGCCCAGGTTGGCGGCGAGGTCCGAGGATCATTTCTCGGCGGCCGCGGTGCTGATGACCATGCCCGCACTCGGTCCTGCTGCGCTTGCACACCAGCTCCAGGCCGCCGGGATGGTACGCCAACCACCATATTAGGAATGCACAGGCTTTTCCGGATAGCGAAATGCTGTAGGGTTACGGATTGCGTGGGCTCAGGCCTCGGCACTTCAATCAAATGTACACGGGAGGGACCTATGGACATTCGAAAGCTTGCGGCAACTGCCGCGTCGGCTGTCGCCTTGTGCGGGTGGTCGGGCATCGCCGGTGCCGGCCAGTATGACGGCATTACGATCAACATCCTGACGCGCCCGGGACCCGTCATCGCCGGCGCAGTGTCCCAGCGCGGCAAGGAATTCGAGAAGCTGACGGGCGCCAAGATCATCGTAAATGAAGTGCCGTATGCTGAGATCTTCCCGAAGGTTCAGCAAGACTGGTCCACGGGAACGAATTCCATTGATGTTGCGGTCTTCGCCGCCGGCTGGGGCGTCGAGCTCGCGGCGGCTGGACTGCTCGAAAACCTCGATCCCTACATAGCGAAGGACAGCAAGATCGACCTCCAGGACATCGCCCCCTATTTCCGCGAGTTTGCCCAGAAGATCGGCGGGCATACGATGGTGATCCAGGTCGATGGCGACTTCCAGATGGTCTATTACCGGAAGGACATCCTGGAAAAGAACAACCTGCAGCCGCCCAAGACCTGGGACGACTATCTCGCCATCGCCAAGGCGATCAACGGTCAGGACATGAGCGGCGACGGCAAGCCAGGCTATGGCTCCTGCATCTTCAAGAAGCGGAACGCGCAGAGCTATTTCGCCGTACAGACGATCGCCTCGACGATCGTTCAGACTCAGGGGACGGCCCAAGGCTTTCAGTTCGACAACGCCACAATGAAGCCCCTTGTCAACAATGCCGGCTGGAAGAAGGCCTTTGAACTCTACAAGGAGACAAGCAAATACGGACCGCCTGAAGAATTAAATATGGACATCGGCGACACCCGCGCCTTGTTCAAGTCGGGCCGCTGCGGCCTCCTGATCGAATGGGGCGATCCGGGTCCGCTGCAGCTCGAAGACGACGCAAAGGGGATCAAGAACAAGCTCTACGCCACCAATGTCGGTTCGAAGGAAGTTTTGGACCGCAAGACCGGCAAGCTTGTTCCTGTCAGCAAAGAGTCTGCACCGAATGCGATCGATGGCATCAACTATGCTCCGTTCTCGGCCTTTGGCGGCTGGGGCGGCGCCATCAACGCCAAGTCGGATCCCAAGGTAAAGCAGGCGGCCTATGACTTCCTGTCTTTCATGAGTCAGAAAGAGCAATCCAACGTCGACGTGACCATGGGCTGGACAGGCTTCAACCCTTACCGCCTCAGCCAGCTCAAGAGCACGGACCTTTGGGTGAAATCAGGCATGGATGAGGGCCTTGCCAAGAACTACATGGGCGCCATTAACGATGCACTTAACAACCCGAACATGTCTTCGGACCTCAAGATCCCGGGTGCGCAGCAGTACACCGGGGTCGTTCTCGACACCGAGCTGGCGCGCTATATGGCTGGCGAGATCACTGTGGACGAGGCCTTGAAGAACATCGAGGCCGGTTGGGAAAAGATCACCAAGGACTTCGGCCGCGACGAGCAGATCAAGCAGATGGCACTCGCTGTCGGACCTGCAAAGTGAGCGAGCCTGATGTCTGATGGGACCGCTACGAGCCAGCCGGGGATTTCCCCGGCTGGCCTTTCTCGGGGTGAAAGCTGGGGCGAGTGGTTTGACCGCCATTCGAGAACGTTCTTCATCGCTCCCGCTGTGACACTTCTCCTACTCTTTGCGATCTTCCCGACCTTCTACACGATCGTCTTTGCGATCAGTCATGTCAGGTTCTCGGCCACCGGTCTCAAATTCCGGACGGTCTGGTTCGAGAACTTCGCGGCCCAATTTACCGGCAACCAGCAGGTTCACTTCCTCGGCCGCTTCACCAGCATGAGCATCGCCGGCTGGGTATTCACCCTCGTGATTGCTGGCGCCCTGCTGTGGTGGCTCTATCGCGCCGTCGTCAGGGGAACTACCTGGGTCGGCCTGGCCGGGCGGTTGATCAGCGCAGCCATGGCAATGTTCATTGCGCTTCTATTCGCCGCCACCCTGCTCTCCGGCAATCAGTGGGGCACGCTGCTCAATACCCTGTTCTATGTCGTCGTTGGTTGCTCCGTCCAGTTCGTCATCGGCCTGATGCTGGCGTTCCTGTGCTCGCAGCCCGTTATCGGCAAGAATTTCTTCCGCATCCTGTTCTTCATCCCCCTCATGATCACCCCGCTCGGGGTGGGCTATGCCTTCAAGATGATACTGGACGTGACCAAAGGTCCGTTCCAGCCCTTCTGGCAATTGATCGGTCTCGGGAATTGGGCGTGGTCAACCGATGCCTGGGCCGCTCGCTGGTTTGTTATCCTGGGGGACTCCTGGCAATGGATCCCCTTCATCTTCATCGTTCTGCTCGCCGCTCTGGAGAACGTGCCCAAGGATCATGTCGAGGCCGCACAGGTCGACGGTGCCTCCAGTTTCCAGATCTTTCGCGAAATCACCTGGCCGCAGATTCTTCCAGTCGCAGCAACCGTCATGCTTATTCGCATGATCGAGGCGTTCAAGATCGTGGATCTGCCAAACATCATGACAGCCGGAGGGCCCGGAATAGCAACCGAGTCAATGACACTGCATTCGCTGTTTCTCTGGCGCGCAAATAACATGGGTGATTCCGCGGCCGTGGCATATCTTCTCCTGATTTTGACCGTCGTCGTGTGCTCCTCGTTCTTCAACTATGTGGTCGTCAAACGGATACGCAGGGCGCGGGCATGAGCGGGGCGACTTACAAGATTTCCAGGCACCGGTCTTTCAGACAGCGATTGTTCGAACCGCCTGCCGTGGGCAAGATGTCCCTTATGGCCAACCTTGTGGCCTCGGCCATCCTGTTGTTCTGGTCACTGTTCGTGCTCTTTCCGATCTATTGGGTGGTCATTACGGCCTTCAAGGATGCCGCGACCGTCAATAACGGGCCGTTCTTTATCCCTTTTGTCGATTTCCAGCCGACGCTGAAGGGTTGGACTGCACAATTCGCAACAGACCCTTATTGCGATGCCTATTCGATCGGCCGCCAGCTTTTCCTGCTGGTCAACAATCTGTTCGCCTTCATGGTGTCGCCGATCGTGAAGATCGAAAAGCTGGAGCCGCAGATTTGCAAGGTCTACCTTGCCTATACGAATTCCTTTGTGATCAGCTTCGGCGCCACCGCGCTTTGCATTGCGGTCGGGTCCATGGCGGCTTACGCGCTGGCGCGCATTAGCTACAAGCCGAAGTTCGGGAACATCGTGGCGTTTGTGCTGCTGGCCCTGTCGGCCATCGTCGCTTCCAACTATTTCGATGTTCATTGGGCGATTTCAGGCTCAGTTGCCCTCGCCCTGTTTTTCCTTCTTGCCCGCGCCTTACGGTGGCGTTTCAAGTCCACGCTCGGAAATGACGACATTCTGTTCTGGATCGTATCTCAGCGCATCTTGCCACCGATCGTCGTCATTATTCCGGTCTACATGATGTTTCAGTCCGTCCGCATGATCGACACGCACCTCGCGCTGATCATCGTCTATGCGGTCGTGAATCTGCCGATCGTCGTCTGGCTCATGCATGACTTTTTCGCGAACCTTCCCGTTGAACTGGAGGAATCGGCACAACTCGATGGCTCGTCACGCTTCGAGATATTCTGGGACATCGTGTTGCCCTTGACCCGTCCGGGGCTCGCTGCAACCACCCTGCTGACGCTTATTCTCAATTGGAACGAGTATCTCTTCGCGATCTTCCTCACGACCGCTCGGGCCCAGACCATGCCGATCATGGTTGCCGCCAAGAACACCGGCGAGCGTGGCATTCTTTGGTGGGAGATGTGTGCCATTATCATGATCATGATCCTTCCCGTGATCATCATGGCTGTGGTGTTGCAGCGCTATATCGCCAAGGGCGTCTTGCTTGGTGCGGTCAAGGGATGAGCGGATGAACAAGACAATTTCGGGCGCCGCTCGCCAGGTCCCGGTCCGTTTCGACAAGGTGCGGAAATATTTCGGTTCCGTGAAGGTGCTCGAGGAATTCAATCTGGACATCGCGCCGGGCGAATTCCTGGTGCTGCTCGGCGCTTCCGGCTCGGGAAAGACCACTGCGCTGCGCATTCTCTCCGGCCTTGAGACCGCCACTGCCGGCCGCGTATTGATCGGCGACCGCGATGTTACCGACATCTTGCCGAAATACCGCGACATCTCGATGGTGTTTCAGTCCTACGCGCTCTACCCGCACAAGACCGTGGCCGAGAACATCGGCTTTCCCCTCAAGGTTCGCCGCATTCCCGAAGCTGAGCGTGCCGCCGCGATCAAGGAGGCCGCCGCTCAGGTTCAACTCCAGACCCTGCTCGACCGCTACCCCCGGGAGCTATCCGGAGGTCAGCGTCAGCGAGTGGCGCTGGCTCGGGCCATCATCCGCCGCCCGTCGGTGTTTCTCATGGATGAGCCGCTTTCAAATCTCGATGCCAAGCTTCGTGGTCACATGCGCGCCGAACTGAAGCACATGCAGCAGTCGCTGGGCATCACGACCATCTATGTCACTCACGACCAGATTGAAGCCATGACCCTGGCCCACCGGGTCGCAATTCTGGAAAAGGGAGTTCTGCAACAACTCGATACGCCGGTGAACACATACAACGATCCTGCCAATCTGTTCGTCGCCCAGTTCATCGGCTCACCGCCTATGAATATCATCCATGGAACTCTGGAGGGCGGGACCTTCATGGGCCACGGAGCCCAGCTGGTGTCATCGGTGTCGGGCAGGATCGCCAGGGCTGTCCTTGGTGTGCGGCCTGAAGACTGCACGATCGTTGAGCACGACAAGGGCGATCTGAAGGGCGAAATCTACGCCAACGAGCTGATCGGCGACCACACGCTTGTGACGGTCAAGGTCGAAAATGACTTCATCGCCGTGAAAGCCCCCAAGCAGTTTGCTGGCAGGCAAGGCGAGCGCATCGGTGTCTCGCTCACGCCATCACGCACATTCGTTTTTGATGCTGAAAGTGGCCTGCGTGTGCGCTGAGCGGACGCTTGGTTCCACCCGCAAGGATACCATCGTATTGATGATCAATATCTTGCGGATCAAGATCTGAATTGGTGTTTTAAAATATCCCGCCAAAGAAGTGGATTCTCGATGCGACTACCGTTTCTTTTTTCAGGCACTGACATTATCCAGACGTGACCATCGTCGTCCTTCGCGTTGGGGGATAAGCAGACATCAGGCGAACCGGCAAAAGTAGCGCGAGTGACCGGATCATCCCAGACTCTCGTCGTGATGGCATCCTGCAATGAGACCCCTTCACGCCACAACCTGCAAGACCTATCTATGGATTGTCTTGAGCATGCCGATACGTCTCGGCGTCTTTAGCGAGAGGTCTTCCGATGACCATCACCCTCAACCACACCATCGTCCCTGCTCGCGACAAGAGGGCCGCGGCACAATTTTTTGCGCGCATTTTTGACCTCCATGCCGATCCGAAAGGCGGCCATTTCGCGCCGGTACGTATCAACGAGACGCTCACGCTCCTTTTCGACGACGAGGAGGAGTTCGAGAGCCACCACTACGCCTTCCACGTCAACGATGCCGATTTCGATGCCATCTTCGGCCGTATTCGCGAGGCGAAGCTCGCCTATGGCAGCGCACCGTGGAGCCTCGACGACGGTAAGCTCAACGACTGGAATGGCGGCCGCGGCGTCTATTTTCGCGACCCTGACGGCCATGTGCTCGAACTAATGACCGTCCCGCAGTGAGCTTCACCCCTCCGCTGCGCGATGAGGTGCTCGAGACATTCTCCTTGTGCAGTGTGTGAGTCAGGTCCTGGCCCGGAGCCGAACAGGCCAATGATGGGTCGTCACGTCGGCTGTCAGCGGTACGCCGGACATCGGTCCACAGTCGCTTCCACCGCCGCCCTTCACCGTAGCGGACCATACGCCTTTATCAGCCAGCCTCGGCGACTTGCTCGTCTGAGGGATTGGTGTAGTCTTCCGGCGTCACCCGTCCGGGCTTGCGGCCAAGCCAAGGCACCGCCAAATGACGCACAGCGGCCAAAAGGGCTTCGGTATGACCAAGCACGGCCGATCAGGGCATGCGACCCGATCGCCGCGTTTCCGTTTCCTGCAGAAGCTCGAAGCACAAAAGAACGATCGCAAGGACCGCTCTCAGATCAAGGACCCGAAACAGTCCGTCGAAGAGCTATTCCATCCCCGGAAGCCGACATTAACCTGACGCTGTGTTGGGTCTAGTCGGTTGTTACTCGTTCGCGCTGGTAGAGACTTCCGAGCCTTACCCGGACCAGACCTTCGGTGATGTCCGCTATTGCGCCGCTATCGGTGGCACAGCGGACCTCGTACGCGCCGTGACCAGGTACACCCCCTCAGAATTTGGATTCGTCGAAAGACCACTTCCGCGTTCTGCGGAATCCAGACGAGCAGTCCCGGCTACAAACTAAGTCTGGATCCGGTAAACCCCGCGTCCGCCTCTTCCGCTCTTCGGGCTTCTTCTCGAGATTCAACGCGCGCTGAATCCGACCCGCGAACATCGTCGGCCGCGCTTCTCCACAACAAGTATCAGCGCTTCAATCGCTGCCAACCATTCCGCCACGTCGTATTCACGCTACGGCAACGTGTGATGAACGTTGTTGCGTCGTGCAGGGTGTGCAATTCCTGGCCGTTGGGCAGCACGATCGCGTCGTCAAATGGTCGTTGCCAGCCGCTCACGGCTTGTTCTTGTCGGTTATTCCCCGCGCCGCCATCTTCAGTTCTAATTCGCTGATTTGCTCTACCAGCCGCTCCACAATCTGTTCGTAGTCGGACAGCGCCAGCGACTCTATTCCGCGCGCCATCAGCTCGGCCTGTAGGACTTCCGCCATAACGGCTTTGATGCTCATTGGAAAAGCTCGATCGTGATGAAAACAAAAACCAAGCTCACAACTACCTACGTCCACTAGAACTACCGGGCAGGAGGCACCGAGGCTATCAGCTTACAAGGAACACACCGGTAGACCCGCACAGCCTCACGATTCCCGATCGGCGGCAGCTCGCCAACGCGAGTCATCTCGCGTTTGCACTTCTCGCAGATCGGTCGTTGATTGCCGCTTCGCATGGTTGAGTGCTACCAGATCTATCGGGACCAAGCACTTGGGACATTTACGGGGGATGACTAATTCGGCAGGCGGGTCAGTCGAGCGGCTCTGCTAATCCTGGTCGAACGCTACACCCATGCGATATTCCTTCCGCCAGACGACGTGACAGGACAACTCCAAGCCGTCCTCCGGTATGATCAAATTGAACTTGTCCGGGATGTGAAGCGAACGAATTAGGTTCGAGAACTCGATAGCCGCGCCGGTAATCGAAATATCGCGAATCGTGCAGGCGAATTTCGAGCCCCAGCGCTCAACCGTGGCAGGCTTTCTCACACGAAAGCGTGGAGCGACTCGCGTCTCAACCATGATGAGCGATCCGGATACGGTCACAGAAAAGGAACGATAAAAACAAACCGTCGCACTAGTATTGACTGACGCGCTGCACGGTAGGCATCGCGAGCGCACGTAAATCTAGGAGGGAGTCGTTAGCTCACCGTTAATGGTTGCTTTCCGTTCTCCGTATTTTTTCTGATGCGGCCGCGCTTCATGGATTAGCACGCGTGATAGTTCGACGTCGGCGGCAGTAGGTGGCGTGTTCTCGTCTTGAACCGGCCATCGATTGCCGTGAGGCAGGGTCTTTCCTTGCGCATCCGCACCTCACAGCTTGCGGTGACGCCGGATGCGAGCTGCCGCTGCCGATCGCTTAATACCCAAAACAGACCCCTCGCGAGAGGGGCCGCAGGTTACCGAAGCTGGGCTTATTTTGCCGGTACGACAGTTATGGGACCGATTATGAGCTCATAGTACGGATGTGCGGTGGAATATGCGCACCCGTCCTTAGTCGCCAAGCCCCCGGCGGCTTGATCAAGTTCATCCGCTAATAGCTCACGAGGTGGCTCATGCGGTTTAGCATGCGCAGCAGCAATAATCGTAGGCATGACTTACTCCTTCTACGGCACGGGACCATCTCCCGAACCGTAACGGTAAAGTCCGCTGGACGGGCGCTGACGGGCAGTGACCTGAATCACATCCCTCACCAGGGCATTCGATTTCTCTTTCGTGGTTTCGCGCCTGGCGTTGTTCGCCGCGCCATTTCGTTGCCCCGTACATCGCTCTGGTGCGCCCGGACATCTGAACCGCAGCCATGCCATTTCGATGATGATCGAGAAGTAGCAATGGAAGTGCTGGCACGTTTTCCGTATTTCCGAGGGGATGGCCTGCCTGGCCCGGAAGCTCCGGACTACGGGCTCGGCCGGTTAGGCTTTCCCCAAACACCGGCGGCCCGTGTGGCGCGCGGCGATGGACGGCCGAATCTGGCAAGGCGGAAAGTACGCCCGGGTGGCCAAGCGTGCGGCCCGGCAGAGTCGTCGGAACCAAGCGGATCGAAGGGTTTCGGCGCGATAGACGAACATCCCCATTCGGCTAGTGCGGTTCCTAGGTACCAGCACTATCGGGTGAAGGCACGGACCGGCCAGGCCCTATGCGGCTGCCGATCTTCCTTATCGGCCCCGCGCATCACGATCTTGAGCGCATCGTCTGGCAGAGGTCGCTGCAACGCCTTTGCCTCATCCCAAGGCGCCCGCATCCACCTCTCGCTCCTCGTCAGTCGTCAGGATCACGGGCATGGCCTTCGGATGGATCGGCTCGACCATGGCGTTTGGCGCGGTCGTCAGGATGCCGTAGAGCAGATGCGGCCTCGGGATCGGCTTGGACTTGGGGCCTCGGTCACCCTTGAACTCGGCCCAGATGCCCGCGAACGCGAACAACGGACGGTCCTCATTCAGCGAGAACCAAACCACGTCCTTTTTCTTCGTCTCAGGGTTCGGCTCCGGCGCGTATTCGGCAAAGCTGTTGGCCGGGACCAAGCAACGATTCTCGGGCTTCAGCCATCCCCGCCAATGCGGCGATGACGCGTTGCGGATGTTGGAAATGGGCGGCCCGCCGGTGCGCGGTGGTTGCGGCATGCCCCACCGCATCAGAACCATCTCGCGCTTGTCCGCAGCGTTGCGGACGACCGGCGCCGGGTAGTCCGGGAAGACGCCGGGCATCGGCCGCTAGGTTGCCGACGTAGCGGTTGATCACGCGGAAAAGAGCCCGGATTGCCTCTTGGTTGGTCGTGACCGAATAGAGATTGCACATGGAACCGATCTATTAGGGACGGGCGGGCCGGCATTCTGCAGCGCAATGCACCGATGGCAGGTACCCGCCAATAATTGGCTAACTCCTTTTTGCGTATAGTCTTTTTGATCACAATCGCTCTAAATTCCAATATTCAACCGAAGGTGGTTATTTGGGAGGTCTGTTGAAACGCTCCCCCTCAATAGTGACGAATGCGTTAGCCCGCGGCGATGTCTATCTTGTGCTTGAGGACTTTGGCGGCGGGCTTGGCCGCGCCTGGTGCGAGACAGCCGAAGAGGACACCGGTCGTGCGACGCTTCTCCGGCACCTGACAGAAGGCCAGTACGAACATCCTGTTCGCATCATTGTCTTCAACACGACACAGGGATGGTCGCGCGATGTGACTGCGGAAATCGCTGACGAGCTTCGCCGTCGTTTGCTCGAGCTAGGCGACGTGACTCCCTCCCTGCTGGATTTTGTTGAGAGGGCAATGCGGCACTGAAGCATGCCTGCACCAAAATCCGCCGCGAAAGCGTGCCCGCCAACGATGAAACTCATTTCCACATCCACTATGGACGGTGGTCTCGCGCCGCTCCGACCCGCGATGGATTGATAATTTGCCAGCCGCCGATCGCGGCGCTTTGATTGTGGCACGCCCGCTCTCACCCGCCGCTCATCGCGAGACGTGGCTCATCTACTTTGGTGATGCCCGGGTTGGTGTCATAGGGCGCCGCGCCGGGGTCCCTAACTCCGCCCCGCAGTGGGGTTGGTCTTGCGGCTGCAAGATCTCTTGGCCCACAAGCGTTACCATTATGGTGTGGTTCATATCGTGGTAGGCTGCATCGCTGTCGGCGATGTTTTCTAGAGCGAGGCGCCCCACGAATGCAATGATGTCCGGATAGGCCGGCTCAAGGACGCCATAGCTTTGAACGTATGCCTCCCGAAGCTGCTCGATAAATGCCTCGATGACAATTTGTGTGGGATTGAACATGGTCGCCTCCCCCTAATGAGTGGATGCTATTCCCGTTCGGGCCCGCCGTCACGAGCACGCATCTCGTTGCCACCTTCCCTATCCTTGCCGACTGTGGCCTGAGAGGGGGATCAATCGCGGCATGCGCGAAACCAGGGAGATATTGGCTCGGAGCGCCGCGCAGACCTAGCGGTATGCCGCTATTGGCCAACCGCGTAATTTCGTTGTGAGGCGGGATTTGTTCGCTATCGGGGCCTAGCAGACCGTACCCTGACTCGCTGCTCACTCAGGCGGGTCGCGAATGACCCTGGCTGTGTGAAAACGCGAAGGATCGAAACACGGCTAGAATTACATTCTGCAGTTCGTCATCTAAGTTGAAATCGCTTGCAAGCTTGAACGCTAGAGCGGTCTCGGACGAATAACTTGTTCTATCGGGCTTAAGCGTCTTGGCCTTTTCACACAGCCAAGACCCGGAGCGGACATGCCCTCCCCTTGCGGCAGCGGCTTTTGATCCGGTGCGCAACGGTTGGAACCGCTGTGACGGCGCAGTTGATGCGCGGTCTGGCACAAACCGTACCTCACACGATTGGGACACCACGCCATTCCAACAATTTCAGCGTTAGCCCGGAGTCTATCGTCGAAAAGTACAAGGTCTCGATTGCGTTCCCAACAAGCCTAGGGTCTGACGAGATTTGTCGGCTGTCTTGGCAGATTGGCAAGCTGCCCTGCAGCGGGCCCTTTGGCTTCGCCCCTTGTCTTATGAGCGTCACTTGGGAGATATTGCGCCATCTCACGCAACACGTCGATGGTCTGCAGCGTGACCTCCGCCTGCCGGGACGGGAACGTGATCCCGGCCTCCTGGAAAGCTTCCAGGATGGCGATCCTTAGATCAGCGGCCACGTTGCCCCCCGCGCTAAGATCGACAAAGGCGTAGAGTTTGAAGGTGAGGCCGTCTACCCCAAAATCTTCAAAATCGAAGGACGGTGCAGGCAGTGTCAGGACACTGGGATGGTTCTGCGCGACCTTGAGCAGAATCGATTTGACCGCCCGCGGATCAGAGCCATTCGCGACCCTAACCGGGATTGCGATGCGACGCTTGTTGTCGCGCAATGTCCAGTTCTTCACCTTCTCCGTAATGAAGTACGAGTTTGGAATCACAACACTCGCTCGCTCAAACGTCTCGACCTCGGTCGAACGAACGCTGATCTTGCGAACATAACCTTCTTCGCCTCCGACGACGACCAAGTCACCAACCTTGATGGGGCGCTCAGCCAGAAGGATCAGCCCTGACACGAAATTGTTGACGATGCTTTGCAGACCGAAGCCGATTCCGACGGAGAATGCGCCGGCCAGGATCGCGAGACTGGACAGGTCGAAGCCTGCGTAAGAGAAGGCCGCAAGCGTTGCGATGACGACGCCGCCGTATCCCACTCCAACACGAATCGAATCGCGGAGGCCGCCCGAAATGCCCGCCGCCTTGAGGACCCGCTCATCGAGCCAGCCCTGGAAAAGTCGGGCGGCGCCATAGGCGAGCCCGAACACGATCACCGACGCGAGGAGCACCGCAACGGATACGTGGGTGTTGCCAACCCGGAAACCGAAGAAGAGCTGCGTGTACCAGTCGTAGACTTCCGGCCAACTATAACCCCACTGGAGCAAAATGAGGGGCACGGACAGTATGATCACAATAGCCTTGAGGAGCAGGCCGATCGGCAGAACTAGCCGCTCGTGCCGCCGGTGTTGCTCACCAAAGCTTTCCTTGAGCCAGCGGCCTGTCGCTGCGCGGTCGTCGCCCAAGCCCTGCATCAGTCCATCGACCCACAGCAGCAGCAGGTAGGCAAACGCCATAATGGAGCCGGTCACGACCAATTGTTGCGCGAGAAACCGAGCAAGCGCCAGGTACCCGGCAAGCGCAGATATGACAATCGCAGTGACTGCAATCCAAACAGGAACCCGCAGCATGCCGAGCAGCCGCGGAGAGAGGGTTCGGTCCTGGTGCTGCGCCTCCAGCGGCGTAAGAAGGATGGCAACGATGATTCCAGTCACAAGCAGGCTCGAGGGAAGTGCGACCGCGACCGTCAGCGCAAAGGGGGCCTGCACGACGCGGGTGACCATGTAGAGCAACGTGGTCACGCCATACACGATTGCGAGCGCCACAAGGAGCCCGCAAATCCGACGTGCTGTGCGATCTGAGACGGGGATCAACCGCCAATGCGACACCCTCGGTGCGAACGCGCTGATGACAAGCACGCTGACTGCGAGAACGGTGATGATTGATTGCGCAGTCGAGTACAGCAGCCAATCGACGCGTTTAGGCAATTCATGCATGTCGGCGACGAGCCCGTAGAGGAAAGCGATCGGCACCACGGCCGGCAATATCCACAGCAAGGCGATGGCGCCGGCGACCGCAGCGCGCCGCCAGAAAGGCTGATCGTCGTCCTCGGACGGCCGGCGGCGCAACCGCCAGGTTCCGAAGGAGGCGGCAATGGTGAGTCCGACCAGGAGCAGTCCGGCTTCGAAAACGACGAGCAACACCTCGTCCTGATCGCCGAGACTGCGCCACCAGCCGGTCATGATGCCGCGAACGCGGTATGTGGCTAATGGGACATAGTCCGGCACTCTCGACCAGGTCTCAGACGAGTAGATGCCAGGGACCGGCTGCAACAGGCGCGTCGCGAAATTCTTTCGACGGATGTCCTGGATGGTATCGATGAGCTTGTCGATGCGCAGGTTGGCGGAGTCGATCTCTTTCTGGCCTCCAGTCAACACTCCGAGGTAGTAGGTCCGGTCAGCTCGAATTCGTGCTACGTCGTCCGGCTCGGTTGGTTGACCGGTGGCCGGTGCCGGTCCGAGCAGGCCCAATTGGTCCCTGGCGGCCGCGAGTGCAGGTTCAAGATGCGTGCGGAAGCTCCCAATCTCGCCGCGAACGCGCTGGAGCTTGTCACGGAAGTCGTTCAGTTCCGAATAGCGCAAGCCCGGCTTTTGCAGGTCGCTCTCCAGGCCCGAAAGCTCCTGTTGCCAGCCCGTGATCTGCTTCTCGATGTCAACGCCGACACTTTTGTTGGCACGTGCGACGATCTCGGCCGTATTGAGCGGAGCGGCAGGCGGTTTTGCTGGTTGCGCGGTGGCTTGCGCATCCGACGGAGAACCGGCGTGCGAAGCCACATCTGGATTAGGCGATGTCGGCGCCTGTGCGGTCTGAGCCTGAGCGCCGGCTACCAGCAGGAAAAAGAGGCTCAATGCCCACGCTACGAACCACAGTCGGTGGATCATCGGCTGCTCTCTCATATCCGATGGTTACTCCTCGATCCTGATGGCAATTCTGCTCAGCCGTCTCCGAAAACTTGATGGCCAGACAATGGCTCAAATGTGCGATTCCGTGTTCAGCCACAGTGTTGCGTAATATCGATTGAGCCCGGCGGGGCCTGTTCCTTTCCAAACTGGAATGGCACCGATAAACAGCCTCCTGACAATTGTGCAATTCAACTGCCGGCGGGGGCCTGCGATGATCTGGAGGTGCTGGCACGCACCGCGCTCGAGCGACAGGCGTGGTGGATTCGTGCGCTCACTCGTATCCGTGATGTGGTGATGGCGACAGTCGCCGTCAAATCGTCGCGCGCCGTCGGTCTTGCCGCCGCGGCGAGTGGGCCGGTTATCGGCTTCTTCCCGGTGCTGTCAAAGAGCGCGACGGAGTTGGTAGTGGGCGCGGACGACTGACATCTCGACTTCCGCGTCACCATCCAACTTCGCGCCGATGCAGCAAATGGGCGCGAACTGGTCGCGGGTACCGTGGTGCATTGCCACAACCGACTGGGGCGTACCTATCTTACGACGATAGCACCGTTTCATCACGTGATTGTGCGGGCCAGTTTAGAACAGGCGGCAAGAGCAATGAAGATTTAAGCATGCTTTGGTGGTCGCGACTGGCTGTAGTTGGCCATTAGGCGCCTGCGGCCCGGAGCGCTGCCACTGGGGAACGGACCTAACCAATTCATTCGCGCGGGCCGCCAAGTCGTAGTTTGTAACCTTGTGGAGTTTAGTCTTGTTTCAAGTTCGAGCGCATCTACCGGTGGCATCACTATCTCGTGGAAGTAGCTGACATCATAGCACTCGTGCTCAAACTTGTCGGCCGAGTTCATCACCAGGTGTCCACACACGGCCGTTTGCGGCCGTTGCGTTGCCGCGGCGGTGGCGCCGAGCGCAAGCCCTTGATGATCCAGTCGCGCGTCTCGATCGGGTCGATCACCTGATCGATCTCGAGCACTGAGGCAATGTTGATCGCCTTGCCAGTCTCGTAGAACTTCGCGACCATGTCGCGGAAGAATTTGTCGCGCGCCACCGGGTCAGCGATCGCCTCCATCTCCTTGCGGTAGCCGAGCCGCACGGCGCCTTCGAATCCCATGCCGCCGAACTCACCGGTCGGCCAGGAGATGGTGAAGGTCTGGGCGTGGAAGCCGCCGCCGGCCATCGCCTGGGCGCCGAGGCCGTAGCCCTTGCGCAGCACCACGGTGAAATAAGGCACCGTGATACTCGCCGCGGTGACGAACATCCGGGAGACATGGCGCACCAGTGCGGTCTTTTCCGCCTCCGGGCCGACCATGAAGCCCGGCGTATCGCAGAGCGACAGGATCGGGATGTCGAAGGCGTCGCACAGCTGCATGAAGCGCGCCGCCTTGTCGCCAGCGGCGGCATCGATCGCCCCGCCAAGATGTTTTGGATTGTTGGCGAGCAGGCCGAATGGCTGGCCCTCAATGCGCACGAACGCGGTTACGATGCCGATGCCGAACTCCGGCCGCAGCTCCAGCACCGAGCCTTCGTCCGCCAGCGTGTCGATCACGGTGCGGATGTCGTAGACCCGCAGCCGATTCTCCGGAATAGCCCGCCTCAACAGCCGCTGATCCGGCGCCGTCCACCCCCTGATCGGTCCCTGGAAATAGGAGAGATATTTCCTGGCGGCCTCGATCGCTTCCTGCTCGTCCTCGATCAGAATGTCGATCACGCCATTCGGTACCTGGAAGCCGACGGGGCCGACTTCCTCCGGCTTGTACACCCCGAGGCCGCCGCCCTCAATCATCGCCGGGCCGCCCATGCCAAGCGTCGTATCCTTGGTGGCGATGATGATGTCACAGCAGCCGAGCAGCGCGGCATTGCCGGCGAAGCAGCGGCCGGAAACCACACCGATCAGCGGCACGAGGCCGCTCAGCCGTGCGAATTGGCCGAAGGTCGGCACGTCGAGACCAGTCACGCCGAGCCGCTCGGTGTCTCCGGGCCGGCCGCCACCGCCCTCCGCGAGCAGCACCACCGGCGTGCGCAGCTCCTCGGCGAGCTTGAACATGCGGTCCTGCTTCTTGTGGTTGCGCTGGCCCTGGGTGCCGGCGAGCACGGTGTAGTCGTAGGCGACAACCATGCAGCGCGCGCGATCAGCATCAAAGTGCCGGCCATTGACGGTGGCGAGCCCGGAGACCACACCGTCCGCCGGAGTGTTGCGGATCAAGTCATCGTGCGTGCGGCGGGCGCGTTGCGCCGCCAGTGCCAGCGAGCCGTACTCGATGAAGCTGTCCTCGTCGACCAGCGCGGCGATGTTCTCCCGCGTCGTGCGCTGGTTGGTCTTGCGACGGCGCGCCACCGCATCGGGGCGGTTCTCGTCCCGCGTAAACGCCTGGCGAGCCAGCATCTCGGCGAGATCGGGACGGATGGCATCGAGATCGGCGAGATCGTCGTCGGCCTCCACCGCGCCGTCGATCTCCGCCGGCTCGATGAACACGATCGGTTCGTCCTTGGCGAGCGTATCACCGACCTTCGCAGCGACCAGGCGAACCACGCCGCCCTCCTCGGCCGCGACCAGATGCTCCATTTTCATCGCTTCGAGCACCGCGATCTGCTGACCGGGCCGCACGATCTCGCCATCTGCGACCGCAATGGCGACGACTGTGCCCTGTAGTGGCGCGGCAATGTCGACCGAACCGGCGGGCGCCGCGACCTTGGCCGCGCATGCTTGCGCAGCTTGAGCCGCTTCGCCGGAGCCGGCGAAGAACCGGTGCGGATGCGCCGCCGCGGCGGCGTCCACCAGCTCGGCTGCGTGGGTCTCGACGAAACGTGTATTGACGCGATTGGCGATAAACGCCTTGTTCGCGAGCAGCGCCTGCAGAAAAGCAAGATTGGTGGCCACGCCCTCGATCCGCACCTCGCACGCGGCCCGATAGGCTCGCGCCGCTGCCGTGGCGAAATCCGGCGCGGTCGAATGCACGATCAACTTCGCCAGCAGCGAGTCGAACGAGGTGCCGGTGCGGTAGCCGGTGTAGCCGAAGCTGTCGACACGCACGCCCGGGCCGGACGTCATGTCGAATGCGGTCAGCGTGCCGCTGGCCGGCTGGGTATTTCCATTGTGGTCCATGGTCTCCATGTTGATGCGCAGCTGTATGGCGTAGCCGCGCGGCGCCGGAATCACCGGCTGGTTCAGGCCGAGCGCCGCCAGCGTGGCACCGGCGGCGATGCGCAGCTGGGTGGTAACGAGGTCGACGCCCGTCACCTCCTCGGTCACCGTGTGTTCGACCTGCAGGCGCGGATTGGCCTCAATGAAGGCGAAGAACGCGCCCTCCTCCGGATCGCCGGCATCGACCAGAAACTCGAACGTGCCGAGATTGTCATAGGAGGCAGCGGATGCGAGCTTCAGCGCCGCATCGGTGATGCGGGCGCGCTGCTCCGGCGACAACGAAGGGCTCGGCGCGATCTCGATCAGTTTCTGGTTGCGGCGCTGGATGGTGCATTCGCGCTCCCAGAGATGGCAAACCGCACCGCTGCGGTCGCCGACCACCTGCACCTCGATATGGCGTGCGTCCTCGACGAGCCGCTCGACATAGACCGCGTCGTCGCCGAACGCCGCCTTCGCTTCCGAGCGGCAGCGCGCATAGGCCTCCGCCACACCGGCGGCCTGGCGCACTGCACGCATGCCACGGCCACCTCCGCCGGACACCGCCTTGATCATCATCGCTCCGCCGCCGAGGCTGTCGAAGAATGCTACCGCCTCGTCGAGGCTGGTCGACCCGACTGTACCCTCGATCACCGGCACGCCGGCTTTGATCGCGAGCTTGCGTGCAGCGACCTTGTCGCCGAACAGCTCCAGCGCCGCCGGCGAGGGACCGACGAAGGTGATGCCAGCCTCTGCGGCCCGCCGCGCGAAAGTCGCGTTCTCGCTGAGGAAGCCATAGCCGGGATGGACTGCATCACAGCCGGTGTCCCGGGCGATCGCGATTACACGGTTGATATCGAGATACGCAGCTGCGCCGGCCCGCCCCAGTGGCTGCGCCTCGTCCGCCTTGCGCACATGCAGCGACAGCGCATCGTCGGCGGAATAGACCGCAACCGTGGCAATGCCGAGATCGGCCGCCGCGCGGGCGATGCGGATAGCGATTTCGCCGCGATTGGCGATGAGGAGTTTCTTGAACACACGTTCACGCATTGAGCAACGAACCCAATTCCTGCTTCTTGACCTTGCCCGTCGCCGTCATCGGCAGCGACTCGACGATCCGCACTTCCGGCACTTTGAACACCGCCATTCGCTCCCGGCACCAGTCCTCGATCGCCTTGGCGGTGACGCCGGCAGCTTCCTCGGGTTTCAGGAGAACGAAGGCGACCGGCACCTGGCCGCGCTCCTCGTCCGGCCGAGGCACCACGCCGGAGCCGGCCACCGCTGGATGCTGGCCGAGCAGTGC
Source organism: Bradyrhizobium sp. UFLA05-125 (assembly GCF_059803515.1). NCBI lineage: Bacteria > Pseudomonadati > Pseudomonadota > Alphaproteobacteria > Hyphomicrobiales > Nitrobacteraceae > Bradyrhizobium > Bradyrhizobium sp. UFLA05-125. The sequence continues at coordinate 18,684 of NZ_JBANBJ010000077.1, forward strand.
CTCCAGCTCGCCCGGAAACACGCTCATCCCCTTCACCTTGATCATCTCCTTGCGACGGCCGAGGTAATGCAGATAGCCGTCCTCATCGATGAGGCCGATGTCGCCGGAGTGCAGCCAGCCATTGCGCAGCGTCTCGGCGGTCGCTTCGGGTTTGTTCCAGTAGCCCTTCAGCAGCGATGGCGTGCGGCAGCAGATCTCGCCCTCCGCGCCGAGCGGCAGGATCGCCCCGGTCTCGAAATCACAGATCTTGAATTCGGTGCCGGGCACCGGCAGGCCGACAAAGGTCGGTCGCGACTTCAGGTCAAAATCATCGTCCTGCATGCCGGTGGTGAAACTGTCGGAGGTGTGGGTCTCGGTCATGCCCCAGGCGGATTCGGCGAGCACGGTGCCGACCTTCTCCTGCCAGCGGCGGCGGTAGTCGAGGTTGAGTTTCTTGACGAAGGAGACGACGCGCACATTGGTGAGCGAGCTCAGGTCGAACTCGCCAAAGCGCGGATGGTCCATCAGCTCCAGCGCGCCGTCGACCGGCATTGCCGTGCTGGTCACCTCGTAGCGATCGATTGCCGCCAGCACCGCAAGCGGATCCCAGCGCGTCAGCAACACCAGCGTGGTGCCGCTGAACACCGGGAAGATCAGGCACATGTTCTCGCCGGCGATCCAGAATTCCGGGAAGAAGCTGAGCGCGATCGAGCTCTCCAGCGGCGGCGCCAGCGAGGTGTTGGCCGCGACCGTATAGAGCATGTCGCGCTGGGTGTGGATGCAGCCCTTCGGCATGCCCGTAGTTCCACCGGTGTAGTTGAGGGCGGCGATGCCGTCGAGCGAGGTGCCGTCCGGAAAGGATGGCGCGGCGATGGCCGCGAGCGCCGGCATCATATCGATCGCGTCCGGACAATCGATCTTCGCGGCCCGTGCCATCGCCGGCGCGGGAATCGCGGGCTCGGCCGGCATCACGTCCGCGAAGCTGGTGACGATCAGCTTGCGCAGCTGCGTCTCAGGCAGCACGTTGCGCACCACCGGCATCAGCTGGTCGAGCGCCACGATCACCTCAGAGCCGCAGTCCCTGACCTGGTAGCCGAGCTCGAAGGCCTTCGAGAGCGGGCTGACCGGGCAATGCACGGCCCCGAGTTTGAGAATGCCGAAGAAAGCGATGTGGAACTGGGGGCAGTTCGGCAGGAACACCGAGACACGATCGCCCTTGCGCACGCCCTGCTGCGCCAGCAGCGTGGCGAAGAGGTCGCTCTGGCGGTCGAGCTCGGCATAGGTCATCGCCGTGCCGTAGAAAACCACCGCCGCCTTGTCCGGGCGCAACCGCCCCCAGGTCCGCAGGTACTCCGTCAGCGGCTTCTCGCCGTGCGGATAAACGATCTCGCGGGCGAGATCCTTCGGCCAGGCCTTGCGGTACAGAACGCGCAAGTCTTCCAGGTATTTTTGTTCTTCGACCGGTTGTTGCTGGGACATGCTTGACCCTGTCAGGCTGGAGACAATGAGAGTGGCGGTATGACGTCGGCGTGGTGACAGGCGACCAGTTGGCCCGCTGCAAGCACCCGGCCCGCGGGCACGTCGGCCGTGCAGATGTCGGTCGCGTAAGGACAGCGAGGGTGGAACTTGCATCCCGGCGGCGGCGCAACCGCACTGCCGATTTCTCCACGGATGACGCCGGCGGGGGCGTGATGGTCGGGGTCTGGTCGTGGCACTGAAGCAAGCAGCGCGCGCGTATAGGGATGGGATGGCTGCCCGAACACCGTGGACGTCGGCCCGCACTCCGCCATGCTGCCGAGGTACATCACACCGACGTGCGAGCTGAAGTGCTCGACCAACGCGAGATCGTGGGCAACCACCAGGTAGGTCAGGCCGAACTCGTCCTGAATGTCGGCGAGCAGGTTCAGGATCTGCGCCCGGATCGAGACGTCGAGCGCCGAGATCGGCTCGTCGAGCACCATGAACGACGGCTTCAGCGCCAATGCCCGCGCGATCGCAATACGCTGGCGCTGGCCGCCGGAGAATTCGTGCGGATAGAGGTCGGCTGCGGCCGCCGGCAGCCCGACCACGTCGAGCAGCTCAGCGACACGCTGGCGGCGGCTGGTACGATCGCCGATGCCATGAGCCATCAGCGGCTCGGCGATGATTGTGCGCACGCGCAGCCGCGGGTTGAGCGAGGCATAGGGATCCTGAAACACGGCCTGGGCCTGGCGCCGGTAGCCCCGCAGCGCCGCCGACGACGCCGAACCGAGGACGACTCCGTCGAACAGGATGTCGCCTGAGGTCGGCTGCTCCAGGCCGAGTACCAGTTTGGTCAGCGTGGTCTTGCCGCAGCCGGATTCGCCGACCAGCGCAAAGGTCTCGCCCCGGCCGATGCGGAAGCTGATGTTCTCGACCGCGCGCACGACGCCTCCGCCACGAACCGCAAACCGCTTGGTCAGGTTGCGCACTTCGAGCAGCGGGGTGTCCGTCCCGCCCATGTCATCGAGCCTCGTCATGGCCGCGGCTCCGCCAGCCAGCAGGCGGCCCTGTGGCCGCGGGACACATCGAACGCGGGCGGATCGTCGTCGCACCGCTTCATCCGCTGCGGACAGCGCGCCGCGAACCGGCAGCCTTTCGGCGGATCGATCAGGCTCGGCGGCTGGCCGGGGATCGCCTCGAGCCGTCGGCGCCGCTGACCGAGGCGCGGGATCGAGTTGAGGAGGCCCTGCGTGTAGGGATGCGCCGGGTTGCGGAAGATCTCGCGGACATCGCCGCTCTCCACCACTCGCCCGGCGTACATCACTGCGATGCGGTGGCAGATGCCGGCGGCGACGCCGAGATCATGGGTGATGAGGATGATGCCGACCCCGCTCTCGCGCTGCAGCTCGCGGAACAGCTCCATCATCTGCACCTGGATGGTAACATCGAGGGCGCTGGTCGGCTCGTCGGCGATCAGAAGGCGAGGCGCGCAGGCGATGGCCATTGCGGTCACCACACGCTGGCGCATGCCGCCGGAGAATTGGTGCGGATAGTCGTCGAGGCGTTTCCCCGGCGAAGGAATCCTCACGCGGCCAAGTACTGCCTCGACCGCCTTGCGAATGGCGCCTCGTCCCTCGACGACATGGTGATAGCGGAACGGCGCGCCGACCTGATCGCCGATGGTGAACACCGGGTTGAGTGAGGTCAGCGGGTCCTGCGACACCATGGAGACGCGCCGGCCACGCCAGTTGCGCGCCATTTCGGCGTCGCTGAGCTTGACGAGATCGGTGCCGTCGAGCTCGATCGAGCCCGATACGATGCGGCCGCCCGGCTTCGGCAACAGCCGCAGCATCGACAGGCTGGTCATGGTTTTGCCCGAGCCGGATTCGCCGACCACGCCGAGCGTCTCACCTTCCCCGACCTCCAGGTCGACGCCGTCGACCGCACGGACGACACCACGCCTGAGGTGCAGGTAGGTCTTGAGATTCCGGACCTTGAGCAGCGGTGGCTTGATGACCGGATCAGGCGCCGGATCGATGGTAAGGGTCGTCATCTCAAAGCTGCCTGCGTTTGGGATCGAAGGTATCGCGGAGCCAGTCGCCGATCAGGTTCGCCGACAGGCAGGTCAGCATGATCGCGACGCCAGGCAATGTGATCGCCCACCAGGCGTTCTCGATGTAGTTGCGCGCGTCGGCCAGCATCAGCCCCCAGGACACGTCCGGGCTCTGGATGCCGAGGCCGAGGAAGCTCAGCGACGCCTCGAAGATGATCACCTGGCCGACCTGCAGAGTCGCCAGCACGAGCAGCGTATTCAGCACATTGGGCAGCAGGTGGCGCACGAAGATGGTCGGCGTCGAACAGCCGGCGACCTTGGCAAGCGCGACATAGTCGCGCTCCTTCAGCGACAGGATCTCGCCGCGGATGATGCGCGCGTACCACGTCCAGTAGGTGATCGAGATCACCACGATCACCGTCGTCAGGCTCGGCGACAGCACGGTGGCAATCACCAGCGCCAACGCCAGCGAAGGGATCGACATCTGGATGTCGACGAGGCGCATGATTGCGGCGTCGACCCAGCGGCCGAAATAGCCGGCGATCATGCCGACCAGCGCCCCGATGCCGCCGGAGATGACGATGGCGTAAATTGCGACGGTCAGCGAGATGCGCGCTCCGGCGATGATGCGGCTGAAAACGTCGCGGCCAAGATTGTCGGTGCCGAGCAGATGATCGAGGGAGCCGCCGTCCTGCCACGCCGGCGGGTGGAAGGCGGCGCCGAGATCGAGACCGTTGGGATCGTGCGGGGCCACCGCCTCGCCGCCGATCGCCGCGATCAGCACCAGCGCGAAGATCAGCAGCGACAGGTAGGGCACACCGCCGCGGGCGATGCGGCGCAGCCAGCGCGCGCTCATGACACCGGAAACAGGCGCGGAGGTCGCAGAGACGTCAGCCATCTTGCCGGATCCTCGGATCTATCATGCCGTAGCTGAGGTCGACCAGCAGGTTGGAGGCGACGAACAGGATCGAGGTGAACAGCACGCCGGCCTGCACCACCGGGAAGTCGCGGGCAAACACCGCTTCGACCACCGTGCGGCCAAGCCCCGGCCAGGCGAAGATCACCTCGACGACGAAGGCGCCGCCGAGCATCGATGCGAAGTAGACGCCGAGCACCGTGACCAGCGGCACCGCGGCATTGCGGAAAGCATACTTCCACACCAGCAGCCGCTCCGGCGCGCCGACCGCGCGGCCCATACGGATGTAGTCGCTGTCGAGCACATCGAGCATCGCCGAGCGCACGATGCGGGTTTGCGCCGCGACCGGATACCAGCCGAGCGCGATCGCCGGCAGGACGAGGTGGGAGATGCCGCCGGCGCCGAACGCCGGTAGCCAGCCGAGGTTGACCGCGAAAACCAGGATCAGCAGCAGGCCGACCCAGAAGCCGGGCATCGCCTGCCCCAGCATGGCAAAGCCCTTGCCGAGCTTGTCGATCCAGCCGCCGCGGTATACCGCCGACAGCACGCCGAGCGGCACAGCGAGCGCCACCGAGAACAACAGCGCCGACAGCGCGAGCTCGATAGTCGCCGGCAGGCGTTCGAGCACGAGGGCCAGCGCCGGCATCTGCCAGCGATAGGAGTTGCCGAAGTCGCCGGTCAGCGCCTTGCCGGCGAAGATCAGGTACTGCATCCACACCGGCTTATCGAGCCCCATCGCCGCGCGCGTCTGGTCGATCAGCGCCTGCGGCGCATCGACCGGCAGCAACAGCACGATGGGGTCGCCCGTCATGCGGGAGATCACGAAGATCAGGATCGAGGCGCCGATGATGCTGACGATGCCGTGCAGCAGCCGGCGCAGGGCGTAGGCGAGCATGGCCTGGCTCCGCGGGTCCGCTTACGGTTTGAGACCGATCTCCTGGAAGCCGCGCCACGCGCCCGGATAGGGCCACGGACGGAAGTTGACCTTGTCGCGCCAGGCCAACGTGATTACCGGACGATAGGTGGTGAGGCCGCCGAGCACGTCATTGTGCTTGTAGATTGAGATCTTGCGGATCAGCTCCTCGCGCTTGGCGGGTTCCATGGTGGCCTTCAGCTCCTCGACCATGGCGTCGGCCTGCTTGTCGTCGGTGTAGGAATAGCTGCCCCAGCCCTTGCCCGGCACGAAGCTGTGGAGATGCCCGCCCCACGGCGTCGCCGGATCGCCCGGCAGGCCTTGCGTCCACATCCAGCTGAGAATGCCATCCATCTCCGGCGGGCCGTTGCGACCGCGACGGCCGAGGTTGATCCACGCGCCGTATTCGAGACCCTGCACCTTGCAGCGGATGCCGACGGTGCCGAGATAGGCGAAGATCGCCTCGCCCATCTCCTTGATGTTAGGCTCACGCGGCGTCGTCAGGTTGTAGCAGGGCGTCTCGAAGCCGTTGGGATAGCCGGCCTCGGTCAGCAGGCGCTTGGCTTCCTTCGGGTTGTACGCCCAGGGCTTGAGATCCGGATCGTAACCGGTGCTTCCCTTGCCGACCTCGGCATAGCGCTCGCCCTGGCCGAACAGCACGCTCTTGATGATCGCATCCATGTCGATCGCCTGCGCGACCGCCTGGCGGACCTTGAGCTTGTTGAATGGCGACTCCGGCTTGTAGGTCGGGAAATCGATGTAGAGATTGTTGCCGGAGATCGCGGTGAAGGTCTTTACGCCCGGCATCTTCTTGAACTCGGCGACCATCGCCGGCGGCACGTTGTCGATCCAGTCGACCGCGCCGGACTTGAACGCCGCGACGCGCGTCAAGTCCTCGGGAATGATCTTGATGGTGAGGTTCTTGACCTTCGGACGCGCGTCCTTGTTCCAGTAGTCGTCGAAGGCTTCGAGCTTGAGGTCCTCCTTGACCGAGCGCGACACGAACTTCCACGGGCCGGTGCCGACCGGCGCCTTGGCGAAACCGTCCTCGCCGACCTGCTCGAAATACTTCCTGGGGATCGCCCACAACTCCAGCGAGTCGGCGATGTAGTTGCCGTCCGGCTCCTTGAAGTGGATGCGGAAATGCAGGTCGTCGACGATCTCGAACCGCTCGACATTGGCCTGCAGGTGCGACCAGCGCGAGATCTTGGGATCGCGCAGCCGCTGGAACGAGAACTCGAAGTCGGCTGATGTCAGGGGATCGCCGTTGTGGAACTTGACGCCAGGACGAAGCTTGACGTCGATCACGGGCTTGCCGTCCTGCTGCTGTAGCTCCCAGGACTCCGCGAGCCAATTCACCGGCTTTTCGTCGGGATCAAAACGCACCAGCTGCTCGAACATCTGGCCGATGAAGTATTGATCGACGCCAGCCGAGTATTTGGTCGGATCGAGGGTCGTCCCCTCCGCACCGAACGCGACGGTCAGATCACCCGAAGCCTGCGCCGACGCAAGTGCGGGAGACAACGCAACTGCCAGCCCCAACAAGATACCCGTGAGCTTCATCGTCGCCTGTTCCTCCCTCGCCGGATGCATTTTTTGTTGTCGGGCGCGATTCCGCCCGCACCGGTTTTGATGCCACGGCGATTTAGCCCGCTGGCTGGCTAGCGAAACCACCTTCCCGTAGGAATGTCAATTGTCGACAATCCGACATTCGCCCGCTAAGTTCCGTTCGTTGGAATTAGCGGGCGCAGGTTGCCGGGCGGTGTGGCACGCGAGGTTGATGTGAGTGACTTGGTGCGAAAAGACTTGGAACGAAAGGACTTGAGGCGAACAGACTCAAGGCGAAAGGACTCCGCGCGAAAGAACTCCGCAGACTTGGACCGGGAAGACATGGAGCAAGCCATGCCAGATCGGCAGAGGACCACGCCGCGACGGCATGGCGAACGTACCCGTACGATTCCCGAACAGATCGCAGATCACGTTGGCAATGCGATCATCAACGGCGAGTACCAGGACGGCGAACGCATTCGCGAGCAGGAACTTGCAACGCTTTATAACGTCAGCCGCGGTCCGGTGCGCGAAGCGATCCGCGTGTTGGAACAACGCGGCCTGGTGAACTTCTTTCCGCGACGCGGCGCCTATGTGGTCGGCGTCACTCTCGACACTATTGTCGAACTGTTCAACACCCGTGCAGTTCTGATGGGACTCGCTGCACGCGACCTTGCGCGGCGCAGGGATGCGCAGCCACTTACGGACTTGCAGGCAGGCATCGCCCAACTGCGCGAACTTGCCGAATCGCGGAGTACGGCCGAGCGTTTCACGCGGGCGTCCGCCCGCATCGGCGGCCTGGTGATCGCCAACTGCGGCAACCAGTATCTCGCCAGGCTGTTGCGACACCAGGTGGACTACACGCTGTGGGGCTTCATCTGGCGCGACCGCCCGCTCGACTTCTTCACGCCAAGTCGGCAACAGTCGGTCGTTCGTGAATGGCAAGCGCTGGCTGCTGCCATCGCCGCCGGCAAGGATCAAGACGCCGAGCGCGCGCAGCGGCTGGTCTTCTTCAATTCCCGCGACGCCGCGATTGCCACGCTGCAAAAGACCCGCAGCGCGAAGATTGACCGCGCCCAGCTCATCAAGGATTGAACAGAGGAACACTACGGAAGGAGCCATACTCCGCCCTGCCGAGATCGACTTTTGGTGCTTCCGAGATGTATGCCTCGCAGCGAGCGTCCGCTTTGCGCCAGAAGCGGCCCTCCCCGCCAGATCGCATTTTGACCCTTTGCAAACGTCGCGGCCTCTTAAGCGGCGTCCGCTTGTTTGGGTAAGTGCGGACTGCCAGGTGGTGGATGACTTGCCGGAACGCCATCCTCGACGGATCGGGTCCAGCCCACCCGGGGCCGTCGAGGGGTGTGCGCTTGACGTATGGCCGCTATCCCCGTTGAGCGCATCCCCTTATGATCGGCCACATGGATATAGCTGGCTTCGACCTCAACTTGATGAAGGCCTTTGATGCGCTGTACGCGGAGCGTCACGTGACGCGCGCCGGATCGCGGATCGGCCTCAGCCAGTCGGCGATGAGCGGAGCACTCACGCGCTTGCGAGAGCTTCTTGGGGACGAGCTCTTCGTGCGAACGCCTTCAGGCATGCAGCCGACGCCCCGCGCCCATGACCTTGCTGGTCCCGTCTCGGATGCGCTCCGGCTTCTCCGGAGCGCGCTACAGGCCGATAGCTTCGATCCCGCGACGGCCGACAATACCGTCACGCTCGCGATGACCGACTATGCGGCGTTCGTCTTGTTGCCGCCGCTCATGGCCCGCCTCAGCATCGATGCCCCGTACATCAACGTGCGCGTCTGCGGGATGTTCGGTCGAGACGAAGCTATCACGCTACTCGACAGTGGCGAGGCGAACCTTGCGATCGGTTTCCCCGTCGAGACGTCGGCGCGCATTATCAGCAGCCCGCTGTTTTTTGAGAGTTTTGCTTGCGTCGTGCGGGAGGGACACCCGGCGTTCGCAGGCGGTCCAAGCCTCAAGGCTTTCGCAGCGGCCCCGCATCTTCTGGTCTCTCCGGAAGGCGACCACTCCGGGATCGTCGACCTGAGGCTTGCTGATCTCGGCCTCGAACGGCGCGTCGTGCTGAGCCTGCCGCAATTTCTGGCCGCACCCTTCGTGATCGCCGGAACCGACCTCGTCGCGACGCTGGCCTCCCGGGTCGCGCGAAGGTTCGCTGATACCGGAGTTGGCATAGCGATGTATGATCCGCCGCTCGAACTGCCCTCCTGGCCGCTCCACTTGATGTGGCACCGGCGGGCGGATACGCATGGGGCTATCGCCTGGTTGCGCGGCATCGTCACCAAAATCGCCGCCTCGGCTTGACGCCATCGGCGCAATCGATAGCGCCACGTCAGGACTCGCGATTTCCATCCGCATTGCCGTTCCGCTTTGTTGGATTCACCGAAATTGAAAGGTGATCGACATGCGAGTTTTGGTAACAGGCGCGACTGGCTTGATCGGCGGTGCGGTAGCGCATCGATTGAAAAAGGGAGGTCATGAAATCGTGGGGCTTGCCCGGTCGGAAGCGAGCGCGGCCAAGCTGCTCGACCGAGGTTTCGTGGCGGAGATAGGTGAGCTTGCTGACCCGGTGAGCTTGGCCTCGGCGGTGCGGGGCGTGGACGCCGTCGTCCATGCCGCTTCGCCCAACGACCAGAACGCTGCGTCTTTCGACGAGATTGCGACGCGTGCAATCCTTGAAGCCCAGCGCGGAACGGGTAAGCGCTTCATCTATACCAGTGGCAGCTTGGTCTACGGCTCCACGGGCGACACGTCGGCGACCGAGGACACTCCACTGAACCCGGTCGAGATGGTCCGCTGGCGCCAGGCGCTGGAACGCGAGATCCTCGCGGCCGGAGCCGAGGGCGTCCATCCGGTCGTTATCCGTCCTGCCTGGGTATATGGCAACTGGGGCGGCGCCGCGATGATGATGGTCGCAGCGGCCAAGGAACATGGTGCGGCGCTTCATGTCGGTGACGGTCAAAATCGCTGGTCGACCGTGCATGCCGACGACCTGGCCGATCTCTATGCGCTCGCGCTCGAGCGGGCACCGGCGGGATCCGTCTTCAATGGCGCGCACGGTTCGGCGCCGCGGCTCGTCGAGATCGCACGCGCAGCGAGCGAGTTAGGCGGTGCCGGGGGCCGAGTAGCGGCATGGCCGCTCGGCGAGGCGCGCAAGGTTCTCCGGGGCTTCGCCGATGCGATCGCCTCCGATCAGATCATCTCGGGCGAGAAGGCGAAGCGCGAACTCGGCTGGAATCCCTCGCGGGCATCGATCATCGACGAGTTGCGCGCTTATGCGTTGGCGGTCGCTTAAGCCATGCACATAATATTCATTAGGCTGCTTGCCACTGCCTTCGCCAGTGCAGGTCTGTTCAATGCGATCGCTACATCGACGACGCGGAACAACTTTGTTCGATGGGAGTATCCTGCGTGGTGGTGCCGAGTCACTGGCGGATTGGAAATATCGGCCGCAATACTGGTCGCTATACCGGCAACCCGTGCAGCAGGCTTGGCCCTCTGCGCCGTCATTCTCGCGGCGGCAGCTTTGACCGTCCTGCGACATCGGGAGTTTTCCCATCTCGCACCGATCGGTTGCTTTGCTGCCTTGCTCCTGATGGCGAGTCGGATTTCCTGAAAGATTGGTGGCTTCCGGGCACTTGGGGAGGCTGCCAATCCGCTTGGAATGCCGAAGGAGAACGCGCTCCCTTGGGCGTCAAACCGTCGGATCGCCCGGATCTAGCTTGACGCCGTGCACGACGAGCTGGAGCGACCCGTCCGGGAGCGGCCGCTGCAGCCGGGGCCCTTGAAGTCCGATTGCGGCCCGTAGCGACGAAATACTCAGTTCGCTTGCTCGTCAGCTATGAGAGGTAAACCGAACCTACGATCATCGGTCAAGACCATCGCTGTTGGCCCACCGCGACATTTCGTTGCGATGCGGAAGTTGGTCGCTATCGGGGCGTAGCGGACATTGACGACCGTGCGGCCTTAACGAGCACCGACGCGATTGACCCACTGCTGACATCGTAACGAGACGCGATTTTCGATACCCTGTACTTAGTGAGAGGACCATCGAAAACGTGATAAGGTTTTTTCCATCGTCCTCGACCTGCGATGAGCATCGAATGGACCGGCGGGATTTCATAGCGGGTTCTGCGGCACTGCTCGTTTCACCACGGCGTTCGTGGGCACAGTTGACGCCTCGCCGGGGCGGCTATCTTGATAGCGCGCCCCTGTACTTGCCAAATTTCAAGGTGTGGCGGGACAGCATGCGCGATCATGGCTGGATCGAAGGGAAGAACCTGATCATTGATTATCGATCCGCCGAGAATCATGCCGAGCGCCTGGCGCCGCTAGCGAACGAGCTTGTCGCCCTCAAGCCCGATGTGCTCTTTGGCCCGGGCATGCCAAATGCTTTAGCCCTGAAAGCGGCAACGGCTTCCATTCCGATTGTATTCATTGCTGCCGATCCCGTGGGGTTCGGCCTCGTCCAAAGCCTGTCGCATCCAGGCGGCAACATAACGGGTCCTGCGTCCTTCGTCCCGGGAGAGATCGTTGGCAAAACGATCGAAAAGCTGCGGCAAATGGTTCCCACCGCCTCGAAAATTGCGATCTTGGTCAATCCGGACAATCCAATGCACAGGTTGCACGTAGTCGAGGACATACCCCAACTTGTCCAGAAACTAGGCGCCGCGCTGCCGATAGTGGAGGCGACCACGGCCGAGGAACTTGACATCGCCTTTGCCTCGGCCGCAGCCCAGCAACCCGATGCCATCGTTGTCATGGGCGATGCCTTGATGGTTAACAACGTCACACCCGTTACCGCGCTGGCGGCGAAGCATCGTCTGCCCGCGATTTACCTATTCCGACTATTCGCCACCAATGGCGGTTTGGTTTCATACGGCCCCGATATAGCCTATAGCCTCCGCCGTGCAGGCGACTACGTCGATAAGATCCTCAAAGGCACCAAGCCTGCCGATCTGCCGGTTGAGCAGCCGACCAAATTCGAACTGGTGATCAACCTCAAGACTGCAAAGGCGCTTGGCCTCACCGTACCGCCCTCGTTCCTCGCCCTTGCAGACGAAGTGATCGAATGAAGATGCGGTTTGCTGCGGCGCATGAGTCCGGTGATGGCCCTTCTGCGACATAGGCTTGGTCGCCGCCCCACGCGCCGGAGCATTGGAGGTGCCAACGTCCGTTCGTGGCCCACACCGACGATCCCGCGCTCGTCCAAATGGCAGTGTTAAGAGTCGACCGGAAATGGCTGACGTATGGCCAAAACGATGCGACTAGCGAAGGTTTTGGAAACTGTGCCCCAGCAGGCCGTCGTCAGCATATATTGGGCACAAGGAGGTGCGATATGGCAACAGCAGCTACCCAGGTCGTTTTTGATACGCCGGCGGCGGTGTTCCAGCTTCCGGCCACCGACGGCAAGACTTACGCACTGGACGACGTTGCGGGCGCAAAAGGCACTGTCGTCGTCTTCATCTGCAACCATTGTCCCTACGTTAAAGCGGTGATCGACCGCATGGTTTCGGACGCCCGCGCGCTGATGTCGGAGAGCATTGGTTTTGCGGCGATTTGCTCGAACGATGCGGCGAGCTATCCCGAAGACTCATTTGAGAATATGAAGCGTTTCGCGAAGGCTCATGATTTCCCGTTTCCATATCTCCACGACGAGACCCAGAGAGTCGCTCGGGCGTATGGGGCGGTCTGTACGCCGGACTTCTTCGGCTACAATGCTGACCGCAAGCTCAAGTATCGCGGCCGACTCGACGAAGGGCGCACAACTCCGCCTCGCGCAGGGGCGCCCCGAGAGCTTGTCGAGGCCATGTGCGCAATTGCGACCACAGGTCTGGCGCCGGCTGACCAAAAGGCGTCTATCGGCTGCTCGATCAAGTGGAAGGACAAATGAAGCCGATCCCTGTCAACAGGTTTCGCATCTGAGACCGCCGCGCTTGCTGCACATGTGCGATTTGACTAGCGGCATCACGAGGGCGCCGCGGCTGCTGCCGGAGTCGCATTCGCCGGCAGGGAACGTCACGGGTGCTAGTGCCTTCGTCCGCGTGTTTGCTTTGCAAAGATGAGGGCCGACACGAAAGCGGCGAGCGCAAGGCTATCGACTATTAGCGTGAATTTTTCCATTGCAAGGCAGTATGTTGTTGTTCCTGTCGCCCGCGCTGCTTCCCACAAGTCGTAGCCTGGCAAGCTTCCATGTCGAGCCACTGTTCCTGCGAGTGACATCACCTTACTCCTTCGATCAGCGTCCTCCACCCAAGCACATCGTTCCCCATCAGCAGCAAAACGCCGAGAGCAACCAGGTGGCGTGGCAATTCGCAATCGGGACGTGCGCTCATATCGCTGACAAACGAGCCGACTGCGCTTTTAAGATCGTCTCGGTCGATATAATCGAAGGCTCGCTGCTTGCAGCGCCCGACATATTTGTCGCGCGGCATGTCAGTTATCAGGGAACGATTCACTTTTGTCTCTCCAGCCAATGACTGTATCCGGCAAGCAAACGTTGAAACAAAACAGATTTGCCTGTCTGCCCGATAAGCAACAAACAGGCGCTTTTCGGTCGCAGTGTGGGAATATGGATACATGATCATCAGCGCGACGCGCACACCACGCATACGCCAAACGCGTCATAAAACGTACATCTAAAGCGGCGTTCGCTTGGTGGACGCGTCTACCGCCGAGGGCTCCTCCCTACGGTCTGCCCCGTGAACTGGACGGCTCAGCGAAAGAACAGCGCGAGAATGAGTAATGCCGGAGGCAACATGCCCAGCAGTATCAGCAGCACGATGAACAAACGATCTTTGTCCATGACGGCGCACCGACCTACCGTACGCCGATGGTCAGCCCACGATCTGTTCAGAAGTGAACAGACTGCCCGTATGACGAATGTACGTGTCGCGACAACGGCACCAGAAGTGCTGGTGATCGTCTGTTGGGCTCGACGTCGCCATGACCAACCTGCGCCGACGCTCGGAGCTGAGCTTTGGGCGCCCCGCCCTTCTTTACGATCAAGTGCTGGAATACTCCGTTAGCGAAATCACGGTGGATTACCGACCTCGACCGGGACAAGCCAAGCTCACCGCTTCGGTCAGCGTCCTCAATGCGATCGGAAGCGAGAACAACTTCACCAGACTACGCAAAACTGCGCGATCGCAGCCGCCTGCCCTATTCCCACTCCACCGTTGGCCCCGGGCGCCGCTCACTCCCACTGCTGTGTACCAGCCATACAGGTCCCCTCCGCATTCCAAAGCCACCCTCTCCGTCAGTTCGGTTCGTGACCCAAAGCCGCCGTTAATGAAAGAGCGGAGCGTGCCCGCTCCGCCGCGCTATTCAAACGTCGATTGGCTCCGCGATGAAAGCGCGGTGTCCACGTCGCAAGCTAAATATCAAGCGGTACTTCCAATTTATGTCGAACGAGAGTTCGGCGTTAACCACCGCTAACGATTCCAGTTTGAGCGAAATCGCTTCGAAGTTTCTTAAATTTTGCTGGCTACCTCTTCCAGGCATGGTGACCTGGGGAAAGATATGAGTAAGCGGGCCAAACGTGGAAAGGCAGAGACGCTCGCACTACCAATGGTCGGGAGAATTGCGATTGGCGCTGTGGCCGTCGCCGCATTGGGGTACAGTTTGCTGTCTCACCCGGCGAGCGTGCAATCAATACGAAAGTCGTCCGCCCACCAAGCCCTGGCGTCGTCAACTCCGGTTTATGTGTCAACTCCAGTTCATGCATCAGCGTCAGCTCCGGCTCCGATTTCGGTCCCGGCACCTCAGGTTGAAACACCAAAAGTCGCTGACGTTCCCGGAGCATTTATTCGGCAGGTGGTTGACTACGCGAGCCACCAGACGCCGGGCACTGTGATCATCGATATCAAAAACACATTCCTTTATTTCGTTTTGAACGACACGCAAGCTATGCGCTACGGGATCGGTGTTGGCCGCGAAGGCTTCACATGGTCCGGTGAACAGACTGTGGCCCGTAAGACGGAATGGCCGGATTGGCGTCCGCCTGCAGAGATGCTTGTGCGTCAGCCTTATCTGCCGCGGTTTATGGCAGGCGGCCCCGGCAACCCGCTCGGCGCTCGGGCGATGTATCTAGGCGAGACCGAATATAGAATTCACGGCACCAACAAGCCCGATACGATCGGGAAGCGGGTTTCTTCCGGCTGTATCCGGCTGACCAATGAGGACGTCGTGGACCTTTATGAGCGGGTGAAAGTCGGATCGAAAGTGATCGTGCTTCCGGCAACCGCTACCCGTCGACCATCCCCGGGAGCTCCGCCCGACGCCGCTTTACGATCGCCGGACCCGGCATCGCCGTCGAACCGGCCCTCGGCAACTAACGCGCAGATTCTGTCATCTGGACCGAAGTTCACCGAGGTCCAGTAGCTCAGTCCTCCGTCCCTGATCCGCGACTGAGGACACGGAGACAATTCAAGTCGTCGCTTCTAACTCGGCTTCTGGCCCTTCTGAGACATACGGGGCCGGCTTGAGGAGTTGCCGCGTCGTTGTGCCCAGTTTGCCGCGACGAAGGGCCAAAGTACGTTTGTCGGTTCCTTTGTCGGTATGGTGGGGCAAACCATGAATGGATCGCGCTTCAACACGGCAGTGCTTGCGTGCTGCTGTGCAATGTCGATTGCACCAGTTGGAAACCTGTATGCGTCCGAACTCAGGCTTCTGGCAGGAGGAGCGATGAGCAATGTTTGGGCGGAGATTAAGCCGCAGTTTGAGCAAGCCTCGGGACATAAGCTCGAGATCTTCTTCGGCACCACACCCGACCTCATCAAGGAAGCCACCTCGGGCAAGCCATTCGACGTTGGAGTTGTTCCTGCCGAAGTCATGCAAGATGCGGCGGCTCGAGCCAAATTCGTCGCTGGCCCGACGACTGATATTGCCCGGGTTGGTCTTGGCGTAGCCATCCGCGCCGGCGCCTCGAAGCCAGAAATTGGAACGGCCGATGCCCTCAAAACGACGCTGCTCAAGGCGCAATCAATTGCCTCAATTCCGGAAAGCGCAACCGGCTATTCCATTGCAAGGGTGTTTGATCGACTTGGTATTGCGGAGCAGATGAAGGCAAAGATGAAAGCACAGCCCAATCCTGCGGCGGTTGTCGCAGTCGTGGCCAAGGGAGAAGCGGAACTCGGCCTATTCCTCATCAATGTCCTCAGTGCGCCGGGCTTGGATGTTGTCGGACCGTTCCCTGACGCCGTACAAGAAAATGTCGTCTTCACCGCGGCGGTCGCGTTGAATGCAAAAGATACTGCCGCCGCCAACGCACTCATTGAATTTGTGAAAGGGCCGACGGCCGCTGCAATCATCCGTTCGCGGGGCATGAACCCCGGGTGATCCAAGGTAAAACCATCGCGCAAACAATTTGAAGAAACGCCAGCCATAAAACTTCCCGGCAGGCAATTCCTGCATCTGGCCGCAGGCACTGCTGCGTTACCGGTCGTGTGCAGATCGCGACGGCGCAAACCTTCGTCCGGATTGTTTGATGGTTGGCTATCGGCCTTAATTGCCTTCAAACACTCAAGGCTGCTTATTGAGGGTCTTCGGAAAGCGGGGCTGCCCGAATAGTCACCGCGCAGTAAGGACCGAGGCGATCGAATGGCCGCTTCTGGCCCTTCTGCCGACGGACACCAGGAATGTCCGCCCGTCGGGTAAGACCGGAAGCGATTGGCCACTCGCTTTTACGAACTCCCGTGGGCATAGTCTCGGCCATCGACGTGGCGTGTGGAGGTTCGGCTACTTTGTGCCCGCTGCAATTTCGCGAGCCGACTCGACCGGCACCCCATAGTAGTCGGCTCCGGCCGATCTGAACTTCTTCGCAAGCTCACCCGCCTGACCGAAAGCCTTTACTGTATCGTCGGCGGAGAGTGCCACAGTCGTGGTTATGTCGGACAAGCTTCCGCCAGCAGCCGCCGCAAGCACAGCCGACACCAGCGTACGTTCGTCGGGAGCTTCGGCTACTATCAGCCAGTCGTACCGACCCAAGGTGAGGTACCAACTGATTAGACGACCGCCGGCGGCGGCGAGCATCTCAGCAATCGCCTCAGAACGGTTCTCCGGCTTCGCGGTCATTGCGCGGATCGCCGCCGGTGTGTACCGCCCTTGCGAAATGTAGATTGTCATATTGTTCTCCTGTCTAACGTGCTCCCATCGTCGCTCATTTTAGATCAAGCGGAAGCTGGGGAGAGGGAACCAAATCACGCGAAGGAACTTGGGATTTTGCAGCCGAGGTCGTGTTTAGCCTGCATCGTGGTGTAGCATCGGAAAGCCTGTCCCTAAGTGAGATCCAGCGCCGACGGCAGCCGTGAAGTCAGGCGCTTTTCTAAATTTTACAGGTGAACTTCCGACAAAACGGCCTAAACCGCTTCATTGGATCCAAAAACGAATCTTCTCTCGTCGGAAGTCAAATCGGCGCGCGACGTCACGCCGCCTTGGTGGCGGGGCCGCTCATGCAAGCCTCCGCTTGCCTAGGCGGCCGGCCGCACACACCGGCGGTTTCCGCCGTTTCTTCTCATCCGGCGCCCAGATCTGAAGTCCTGACACTAAGGCCGCCTTCTCCCCTTGCGGGAACCGGAGAGACGGAAATAGTCCAATAAATACAACGGTCATGATCCAAAGTGTCCGCCGTTGTGTCCCGATCCGCCGAAGCCTCTGGGGAGGCCGCTGTGCGCCCGAATTCTCGGGCCGGGAAAACGCTTGGGCGGGCCGCGCTACGGCCTTGCCGCCACCGTAGTGTCCCCGTCCGCCGAAGCCTTTGGGAAGATCGTAGCACCGAGGCCGGAAAACGCGCCAAGGCGGGTCGCCGTTGATCTAGGTCAAGATTGGCGGAGGCGGCTGGTCAAACGTCTTGCGCGCGATCCTGCTTTAGGAGCGGGGAATGTCCTTATTCGAGCCGAACGAACCGAGAGACCCCTCGCAAACGAAAGCCTACCAAAGATGGAAGGGCGTTCTTGCCATTCTGGGAATTGTCGCGTTCGTTTTCGCTCTCCTCACTCTGCTGGGTACTTTCAGCTAGCTCATGTCTCGTGCTTCTGACGCGCGTTTGGCAGCTTGAAATGCTTGAAGGCGACGTGGCGGCGGAGCAAAGGACGCTGCGATACAGGGAGTGCAACGCAATGACTGCGAACGCGACGAGGCGTGACTTTGTGACGGCTATCACGGGCGCAGCAATTGGCTCGGCGACCGGAGCGACAATGGCGACGGCGCAAGGGGCCGTCCAATCCACGAATGTTCGATTGTTCATCGCCATCATCGAACGTGGCTTCAATCAGGGAGATCTCTCCATTGCTGATGAGGTGTGCGCTCCAAGCCTGTCTGAGCACGAATACCTCGCCAAGACCGATGTTCTCGGTCCAGAGATTTTGAAGGATCAGATCCAAACAGCTCGCGGCAACATACAAGGGCTCACGCTTACGGTTGAAGACCTCGTCGAGAGCGGCGACAAGGTCTGGGCCCGAAGCACAGCGACCGGAACACACCGGCGCTCAGGCAAACCAATTAGCATGACCGTCATCGACATATGCCGATTTGAAAACGGAAGGCTAGTTGAGCATTGGGGAGTGCCGGATCGCTTTGCGATGCTTCATCAGGCCGGAGCTTTACCGCCGCCGCCCAAGCCATAGCTGGTCCGAGCTTCCGGTTGTGGCCCCAAAGCGGCGGTCCAAGGATTGCCTGCTTTCCGCCGCAGTTGAATGACTCACTGCGGCCAATCCTTGCAGAGCGTGATGCCGATCATGATCAGCGAGCCGATTGCGACCACCACCGGGCAGATAAACGGCAACTCTTCCAGCAGGCCGACAAGGGTCGACCGGACGCGGAGGGTTCTCTTCACATGCGCGAAGCGCCTGCCTGCCACATCCATCGGACATCTCCGTTTGGCCCCCAGCCGCGGCGGTCTCACTCTTCAGCACGAAGCGATCTCCGGCTATAGCTCATTAGGATGTATCCCTGGATCAAGGTGAAGGAACCCTTGCATGGCCTGCTCGGCCCCTCGCCGTCGATAAGCGACGCTGCATGCAGGCTGCGATCGCGCTGTCCTGGTCTACTGCTCGGACTATCGTTGCAGCCACAACGTAGCCCTGAATGCCGATCGCTGGCCGGATGAGGTGCACGTCCGACATCGAGCCGAGGTTCACCTGTTCTGCCTGCGGCAGGAGCGGTGCTGATGTCCGGCCGGACTTCAACTGGAACAAGCCGGTGTCGTCTGCGATGGGTTACCGTTGAGGCCTCCTCTGCCTCACTGTCGGGCTGAATATTTCGCGATCATTCGATTCCCCTGTCAAAGATCGACTGCGCAATCGCGAGTTGCCATGCCGACGTCGAATGAAACTCCCATAGCAATGAGATGCGGTCCCATGCCTCCGCCCGCCCTCGAAACAGACCGCGGTGCAAGCCTGTGGGCCAACTCAATCATGTCGCGTGCGCGATACATTTGTGATTGTTTATGCGATCTGTGTGAAGATAGGCGCGATGGGCTGGTCACGCTCGGGCGCTCGGGCTGAAGGCGAACAGGAACTGATTGGGGAAGACCATGAAGCCGCTAATCGGACTCATCGCGCTGTTGCTCTTTGCGACTAGCGCGTTTGCTCAGACTGCTCCACCGAAAGTGGCCAAAAGACCGGCAGCCCAGGTTAAGCCGCAAGCACCGATGGGTTGCAAATTAGTTGGCACGGTAAAAGGCACCAAGATTTGGGCCGGCGATTGCGCGGCTCCGTCAGAACTCAGAGGCACCACACCGGCCGCCGAGCCCCCGGCGCCAGAAGCACCTTCCGAGGCACCAAAACAATAGCGGCTCATCCAAGATCGGGCTGAAGTCGAAGAGATCCTAGAATGCTCGACCAGGTGATGCAGCTTCAACTTCCTCATAGGCTGATCATCGCCGGTATTCACGGGCCTTCCGGGTTGTCGTGCTCAATACCAGCGCTCAAACACGAGGCTGCCTCCACCAGGAACGGACAAATAGTTTGCGGGGGTAGTATGGCAGAATGGTTCCGCACTGGCCGGGAATTTGAATGAATGAAGTGTCATCGTACACACGACATCGCTTCCTCGGGTAAATCGTGTCCGCCTGAGCGGTCACCGCGAATCCGAGGAGCGAAACGCCGACCAGAGACGTGAAAAGCATCTTCATCTGAACCACCCTCCATCGGGCCACTGTCCCCAGCAACGCAGTACAATAGGCCCGGATCTCCCATCAGCTCAACTCCCACTCTAAGCCCGGCGGCAGCCTCCCTGATATTCTGCCGATGCCTGCGCCGTTAATGAAAACTCTCCTCCGTGCGGACGGCGTTGCTTTGCGCGCCTTATCGGCCCCGCGCTGCGCGATGCCGGCGAGTACATCGCCGCGCTGCCGAAGAAAGAGCACGACCGGCCGGAATGGGCGCGCCCGTAGCTATCGCGCGTTCCAGTCTCTCAAGAGATTGATAATTTGGATGCTGGTATTAGCGGTGCCGCAGACCGCCATGCACATTCGGAGAGTGGGCCGCGATCAGGTTTTTGTGCCTCCGGGCCGCCGCTTCGGCCTCGCGAGCAAGTCGTTCAGCCTTTAACCTCTCGCGATTTGCATGAAACGCCGCTTGGATGCGTTCATACTCGGACATCGCTACTTGGGCATCGGTTTCCTTGAAGACCCTTTGCGCTTCACGTTGGGCGGCAGTGGGCGGCTTCCATCCGTAATTATAAGCGGTCATTCCCTCCTCCTTCGGTGATAGCCGTAGGGGCTTGTTGGGTCCGACCGTCAAAGTCTCTTCCTGTTTTTCAGTTACCGCAATCGAATCTTTGCCAGTCGTTGCCGCGCCGGCCATAGATCCGCCCGGCTGGCTCACGGTCACCTGCAACGGGATTCCGGTCCATCACTTCGCGCAGCGCGCGCACAGAGGCCGATCACGAGGCTTGGCGCCGGCAGCGCGACTGGACGGCCTGGAAGGACCAGATGCATGATCAGGCGCTTCCTCTGCCCGCACAACGGCCGGAAGGGATTGCTCGGTGCTTCTGTGGCGAGGTAGTCACCAGCCGCACCATCGATTCCCACATTCTCGCCGTACACTGACCGACCGCCGCATGAAGCTCACCGCCGAACGTCCCTTCGCCAACCCGGAAGCCGCAGCCCGCAAGCTCGTCGAGATCGCCTGCGGCATTGAGCCTGTCGGGCCGCATCCATATCGAGAAGATCAGCGCGCCATTCCTCTACATACTGAAGGCCACCGACCCGGAGTTCGGTGCCGGCATCAAGCATGCGGTCGAGCGCGGCTGGCTCGAGCTGCACGAGAGCGGGACCTATGTGCGGTTGCTGAAACCAGAAGTCGACTGACGTGGTCTCCGGTTTGAATCATCTCTCAAGTAGGCGGAGAGCCGATCAAGCTGGGTCCCGAGACCGACAAAACTTCGCGCGATATTCGTGAGCATGGCGGCACACTCTTTCGAGATTTCAGGCTGCCGAGCGCGGGATCTGTATTCGTCGGCAAGTGCTTGGCATTCTGTAGCTGTAAGCATGAACGACTCCTGGACGCTTCAAGAACGCAAGAAATACTTAGAGATGCCCCGGTTCCTATTTTTCCCGACGAGCGATGTCCGGCTCTTAGCGACAAAGAACCTCATTGGGGGTGATCTCAGTGCCTAGAGATCAGGGGGGCGCCCGCAGCGGACCCAACCCCCTCAAAGCGCCAATAAGTCACCGCATTGGATGCATTGCACTCGCTGCATTGAAGGCTTTGCTCGCCGAGCATGCATCGCCCCTGGCGAAACAGGTCCGCGCCAGCCATCCTTTTGCAGCATGGGCAAACCAACAAAAGATTTCGCGCTCGCCAGCCCAAAATGAGCTTGCTCAGCGCGATGGAAATCCATGGTCTGCAATTCAATGATTATTGAACCACCGCGAGTTAAGTAAAATTGGCCTTTAGGGCAATCGAACCCGCTGGTCGGTGCACTTGTGAACACAGAGCTGGCCACGCTGCGCGATGCCGGCGAATACATTGCTGAGCTGCCGAAGGCCGTGCACGATCGCCCGGAATGGCAAGCGGCGATGGAAGCGTTGATCCTGGTGGCCGAGAAAGGCGGGCCGACCATGTTCGCCAGGATCGGTGTCATGCGCGCGCAGAACAGATGGAAGCCAAGCCCGGAGGTCGCGCCGCACAGCAAGCGGGTGAAGGCCTATCGACTCGTGAGGTGAACGCGCGGCCTCAATTCAGCTTCCGACGAAGCTTCCTGATGATCTCCCGCAGGTCGTCAGCGTACTCCTCAATGATCTCCAGGGCCTCTGCTGTGCGCGAAGGATTGGGGCGCGGTGCTTCCCGCTTGTCATCGTCTGCTGCCATGGCTCGATGATCGGCGGAAAGCTTTGAAAGGTAATTCAGCTAAGTTAAGGCCCACCAGCGGGAGCCGGCGGACCTCGTCGTCACCGCCTCACCCGGCAGGCGTGCGCGGCCAGCCGCCGGCGTGTTGCGGGTCCTGTGGATCGGCGACGGCGCTTCATGGCTGCCGTAGAGGCGATCCCGGAGATCGTGGGCACGATCCATTCGATGCCCACTACTGCGAGGCCCCATCGAAAAACGTGATAAGGTTTGTTCCATCGTCCTCAAACCTTGATGAGGATCGAATGAACCGGCGGGATTTCATAGCGGGTACTGCGGCACTGCTCGTTTCGCCACGGCGTTCGTGGGCACAGGGGCCGCCTCGCCGGGTTGGCTATCTTGATACCGCGCCCCTGTACTTGCCAAACTACAAGGTGTGGCAGGACAGCATGCGCGATCATGGCTGGATCGAAGGGAAGAACCTGATCGTTGATTACCGGTCGGCCGAGGGGCACGCCGAGCGCCTAGTGCCTCTAGCGAACGAGCTTGTCGCGCTCAAGCCCGATGTGCTCGTTGGCCCGGGCCCGCAGGAAGCCCTACCTCTGAAATCGGCAACTGCCAGCATTCCGATTGTTTTCGCGGCTGTGGCCGACCCCGTGCGGCTTGGCCTCGTCCAAAGCCTGTCGCATCCCGGTGGCAACATAACGGGCCTGGCAACCTTCGTATCCGGAAATTTCGTGAGCAAAGGAATACAAATCCTGCGGGAGATGGTTCCTGCCGCCTCAAAAATTGCGGTCCTGGTCAACCCGGGCAATGCAAGTCATAGGTTGTTCGTAGCCGAGGAGTTGCCGGAAACTGCTCGGAAGCTGGGCGTGACTTTCCCGGTACTGGAGGCGACCACGGTGGAGGAACTCGACATTGCCTTTGCCTCCGCCGCGGCCCAGCACGCCGATGCAATTCTTCCTCTTGCCAGTCAATTGACCGTTAACAACGTCACACGAGTTACCGCGCTGGCCGCGGAGCATCGTCTGCCCGCGCTCTACGTCTTCCGACTGTTCACCATCAATGGCGGTTTGGTTTCATACGGCGCCGATGTAACCGATCTGCTCCGCCGTGCAGGCGACTACGTAGATAAAATTCTCAAAGGCACCAAGCCTGCCGATCTGCCGGTCGAGCAGCCGACCAAGTTCGACCTGGTGATCAACATGAAGACTGCCAAAGCGCTCGGTCTCATCGTGCCGCCCTCGTTACTCGCCCGCGCCGACGAGGTGATCGAATAGAGATGCGGTTTGCAGCGCCGCATAAGGCCGGTGATGGCCCTTCTGCGACGACTCCGCACGCCTCGCCGGTCAGTGGAACGGGATT
>NZ_JBANBJ010000078.1:0-41882 GCF_059803515.1 Bradyrhizobium sp. UFLA05-125
TATGGGCTACCATCAGGCCGCGCATCACCGCGTTGACGCCGAGGGTGAAGATCATCGAGGGCACGCGCAAGTACGCGACGCCGATGCCGTTGACGAGCCCGACCAGAAGCCCGATCGCGAGCCCGACGGGAATGGCGAGCGGCCCGCCGATCGACGTCGCCATCATGGCAGCGGCGGCCAGTGTCCACGGCACCGACAGGTCGATCTGGGCGATCAGGATCACGATCATCATGCCGGCCGCGACGATGCCGAGGAAAGCGCCGATCTGAAGCTGCTGCAACAGATAGGTCGGCGACAACAGCGGCGCGCTGCCGAAACGGGCGAACGTATAGACGGTGCCCGCCACCAGGATCACGAGGATGAACAGCGCCGCAATCAGGATCGGGCGGTCGTCGCGCGAGAGGCTGAGAGAGGCCGACGTCATCGAAAGAGCTCCAGCGTATTCCTGACGCGCAAGACGCCGAGCGCGCCGATGCTGACCGCCGCCAGCAGGATCAGGCCCTCGAACAGCGGTTGCAGCAGGGGCGCAATATCGAAGATGCGAAAGAAGAATGAGATCACACGCAGGATCATGGCCCCGAAGATCGAGCCGATCGCACTGCCGGTGCCGCCGAGCAGCGAGGTGCCGCCGATCACAACGGAGGCGATGGAGTTGAGCGTATAAGCGCCGGCCTGCGGAATGTCGGCATTGCCCGAGGAGGTCTGGATGGCCAGGAAAAGACCACCGCAGCCGGCGAAGAAGCCGGCGAGCGTGAAGGCCGCGATCTTGGCGCGGTCAATGGGCAGTCCCGACATGTAGGCCGCGCCTTCGGCCGAGCCGACCGCATAGACGGCGCGGCCGAGAACGGAGCGGCGGAACGGCACCCAGACGAGGAGCGCGATCAGGACCAGCAGCACGAAGGGCACCGGGATCCAGGCCACCGGCGCAAACCAGCTTGCGGCACCATCGTCGAAGATATGCACGGTCGCCGCGAAATCGCCGAGCGAATTGGTCAGCGCCCAGTTGAGATCCTCGTCGATCTTGCCGCCCGGCGTCGGCCGCAGGAACAGGGCGATGCCGATATAGACCGCACCGGTCGCGAGCGTCGCGATGATCGGCTGGATGCGTCCGTAAACGACGACACAGCCGTTGACGAAGCCAGCCAGCGCGCCGATGGCGAGGCAGACGACGATCCCGAGCAGGATGCCGCTGACGCCGCCGGGGAAGGTGCCGAGGAAAAGATGCAGGCCGAAGATATCGAGATGCAGCGGCGCGCCTCCCGCCGTCCCCGTGAGCAGATAGCTCGCAAAGCATCCCACCATGGTCATGACGGCACCGACCGAGAGATCGAGGCCCGAGGCCAGCACAGGGACGGTCTGGGCCATGGCCAGCATGGCAAGCGCAAAAATCTCGTCGCTGTTCTGCACCAGCACGGCCGAGGAGAAGCCCTTGGGGTGCGCGAGGTTGTAGAGCAGATAAAGGACGCAGAACAACACAATGGCGGTGACGATGCCGACGTTCTGGCGGACACGGATGGCAACATCGTCAAGCATGGACGGCTCCGGGACCGGGCGGCGCTGCGGCATCGATGTTCAGCGCGCTCGCGATGATATTGGTCTCGGTCAACTCATCACCCTCGAGCTCGCGCACGATACGGCCATCATACATGATCGCGACCCGATCGCAGCAGCCTATCAGCTCGTCATAGTCGGTCGAGTAGAACAGGATGGCGGCGCCCTGGTCGGCGAGCTCACGCATCAGCCGGTAGAGCTCCTGCTTGGTGCCGACGTCGATACCGCGCGTGGGATCGTTGAGCAGGATGATGCGCGGCTCGGTCATCAGCCATTTGGCGAGCACCACCTTCTGCTGATTGCCACCGGACAGCGTCGAGACCGCATCGCTGGGCGCGCCGATCTTGATCTGGAGCCGCGCAATGGCGCGCTTGACGGCTTCGCTCTCCTTGGCACGGTCGACCAGAGGTCCGGTCGAGATTGCGTCGAGCGAGGCGACCACCAAATTGTCGGCGACCGACATCGGCAGCATCAGGCCTTCCGTCTTGCGATCCTCGGGTACCAGTGCAATGCCAGCCGACTTCGCAGCTGCGGGGGAGCCCGGCCGCACCTCGCGGTCTTGGACCGTGACGCGCCCGGAGATGCCGCGCAGCACGCCAAAAAGCGCCAGCAGGAGAGATTTCTGACCCTGGCCGTCGAGGCCGCCGAGACCGACGATCTCGCCGGCGCCGACGCGCAGCGAAATGCGGTCGAGACGACCTTCCCACGACAGGTTGTCGAGCGCCAGCATCGGCTTCACCGAGGTACGGGCCGGCTTGGCAGGATATTGAGCCGCGATGTCGCGCCCGATCATGAGCTGAACGATCTCCGCGGTCGAACGCCTGCCCTTGTCGAAGGTCTCGATATGGCGTCCGTTGCGGAACACCGAGGCACGGTCGGCCAGCGCCTCGACCTCGTGCATGCGGTGCGAGATGTAGAGAATGGCAACGCCCTCGGACTTGAGCCGGGCCAGCATCGCGTAGACCTTCTCGACGTCGGCGCTGGTGAGAGCCGAGGTTGCCTCGTCCAGGATCAAAAGCTGCGGCCTCTTGCCGAGCGCCTTGGCAATCTCGACGATCTGGCGGCGCGACAGCGGCAGGTCGCGGACGCGCATCAAGGGGTTGACGTCCTCGCACCCGATCTCGGCCAGCAGTTCCTCGGCGCGGCGGCGCTGCGCCCGTGCGTCGATCAGGCCGAACCGGCGCGGTGGCGAGGCGATCGAGATGTTGTCCGCGACCGAGAGGTCGGGCATCAACGACAATTCCTGGAAGATGCAGACCACACCGGCGGCATTGGCGGCCGACGGCGTCGCGAAGCTCACGTCATGTCCGGCGAGCCGCATGCGGCCGCTGTCGGGCTGCACCACGCCGGCGATGATCTTGATGAGCGTCGATTTGCCGGCGCCGTTCTCGCCCAGCACGGCGTGGATCTTGCCGCGCTCACAGGCAAAGTCGACGCCCTCGAGCGCCCGCACCCCGGCGTAGCGCTTGGAGATGCCGGACAGCTCGAGAAAGGCTTCTTGCGTCAGGACGGCATCCGGCATGGCGAGGCTCACGCAACGACGGCCCGGCGGGTGCCGGGCCGTGACCGAGGCATCCCCAGTGAGCTCACTGGGTGTTCTTTTCGCTTTGCGACATGATCTCCGGCGCGGTGAAATTCACGCCGCAGGGCGTGAACTGGTTCGGCGCGAAGAAGTTGGCGTTAAGCTCGGGCCAGTAATTGGTGCCGGGCTTGAGATCCTTGTAGGTCGCGACCGGAATCGGGATCGAGATCAGCTGCGGCATGGGATTGCCCTGAAGCGCCGAGATCGCCGCTTTCATGGCAATGGCGACCAGCGCCGGCGACTGACCGTAGGACATGCCCTTGAGGCCGTCCTTGGCGTGATCGGCGATCTGCTTGCGAAACTCGTTCTCGCCCTCGCCCGACATCGGCACGAAGGGATGCTTGGCCGACATCATCGCCTGCACGGTGCCGTCGGAGCCGCCTTGCGTGAACACGCCATCGAAGTGGCCGTGCACCGCAAGCGCGTCCGCCGTCACCTTCTGCGAGGTGCCGGTATCCCAATTGCCGACCACTTCGGTGATCTTGAAGCTGTTGCCGGGTGCTTCCATCACCTCGCGGAAGCCGAGATGGCGGTCACGGTCGACGGAATTGCCGGGCAGGCCACGAACCTCCAGGATGTCGCCGGACTTCTTGCCGCTTTCATCCATGATCCATTTCGCCGACATGCGGCCCATTTCCTTCTGGTCCTCGTTGACCATCATCACCTTGTCGGTATCGAGGATGTTGTCGAAGGGAACGACCACCACGTTGTTCTTGTCGGCGAGACGGATGATGCGGTCGAAGCCGTCGGGCGCCACCGCGATGGTGACGATGCCGTCAAAGCCCTGATTGATGAAGTCCTCCATCGCGCCGAGTTGCGCTGCAACATCGGTGCCGGTGGAGACCACCTTGAACTCCTTGATGTTCTCCTTGATGCCGGGCTGCTCGGCAAATGCCTTCGCCGTCTTCACCATCTGGATGCGCCAGGTGTTGCCGACGAAGCCGTTGACGAGGGCGATCTTGTAGGGCCCCGGCTTCTTATCCCACTGGAAGAACTTGGTCTGGCTGGACCAAGGCTTGAAACATCCGGGATCGGCGCCCGGACCGGACACCACCTTGGGGCCTGCCAAAGCACTGACCGGGGATAGCAGGAGACCGGCGCAAGCCAGCCCTGCAAGACGATGCGTCCATTCCATGTCCCTTCTCCTTGAGCGTTTTGCGTTTCCAACCCTTAAACTGGCGCGATGGCCATGCCGGGAATTGAGCTTCCCATGCAATTTGCCTGGCTAGGATGACATGCAATCTGCGATGCGCACAAGCCGAAGGCCCACCGACGCCCTCGGCTCGCACCGAGCAAGCCAGCAAAAATCCATCACAAAAACGGGAGGCGGTGCGGCCTCGTACAGCGCGCCCGAGGAGGCACCGATAATGGCGCAAAAAGAATGATACTCAGGGGAAAATGTTCGCGGCGGGCGCCGAGCTTCCAGTGCGACGCGACACGTGATCCGAAAACCCCGACCGCGATCGCGCGGCACATCGCACATGTCCGAATTGCCTAGTGCGGCGCATGTTGACTTTCCACCACCCCCTCCAAATACTCGGCAAAAAAAGCGTAGAGCCGGTCGCAAACGCCGGGCCATGGGAGGATAGGATGCCCACTTCACGCAGGATGCTGCTGAAGACCTCGGCGGCTGCCGCCGCCGCACTCAGCCTCGATTGGACACGCGCCCAAGCACAAGCCGAAACGTTGCGCATCGGCGTGATCTACGACCTGACCGGCCCGTTTGCGGCGGGCGGCTCGGTCGCTTCCTCGATCGGCGCGCAGATCGCGATCGACCTCGTCAACGAGAAGGGCGGCATCGGCGGCAAGACCAAGATCGTCCCTGTCGCCGCGGACTCCCAGAGCAAGCCGGACGTCGCGATCAACGAGGCAACCCGCCTGATCGACCAGGAGAAGGTCGACATCATCATCGGCGTCTATGCAAGTGCACACGCGGTGCCGCTCGCGGCAAAGGTCGAGCAGCAGAAGAAGATCCTCTGGATCACGACCGCGGTCTCGACCGCCGTGTTCAAGGACAAGAACCTGCAATACGTTTTCCGCGCGCAGATTCACTCCGACCAGTATGGCCAGGCCTTCGCGGGCTTCCTCGCCGAGCATGCGAAAGGAAAGCTCGGCATGGATCCGAAGGACGTCAAGGTCGCGCTCATCCACGAGGATGGCCCCTATGGCGTCGGCGTTGCCGCCGCCGACGAGGCCTATGCCAAGGAGGCTGGCGTTCAGGTTGCGCTGAAAGAGGGGTATTCGGCCTCCGCGCCCGATCTCTCGATACTCGTCACCAAGATCAAGCGCGCCAAGGCCGACGTGATCTCGCATGCCGGATACAATCCCGACATCACGCTGTTCCTGCGCCAGGCACGCGAGAGCGGGCTGCGCTTCAAGATGCTGTTCGGGGCCGGGGCCGGCTACAGCCAGCTCGACAAGCTGCGCGCGACGTTCGGTGCGGACATCGACAATTTCTGCAACATCGACCCGGTGCCCGCGCAGCTGCTCGATCCGTCGAAGCTCGCCCCCGGCATGGGCGATCTCATCAAGACCATGGTTTCGCGCTATCAGGCGAAGACCGGCGCGACCGACGTGCCGCCGCACTGCTCGATGGGCTTCAACCAGACATGGGTGCTGCTCAACAACGTGCTGCCGGTAGCGAAGGAGAAATACGGCAGCTTCGAACCCGATGCGATCCGCAAGGCCGCGCTCGACGTCGATATCCCCGCCGGAGGCACGATCCAGGGCTATGGCGTGAAATTCTTCCCACCGGGCACGCCGCTCTCCGGCCAGAACGAGCGCTCGACACCGGTCGTGATGCAAAATGCCGGCGAGCACATCTCGGTGGTGTGGCCGACGAATATCCGGACGCAGGACCCGGTCTTTCCGCTGCCGAAGGGATCGACCTACGGGGCGTAGGAGGAAAGCTTTTGCGCTGACTCTTCCCCTCCCCCCTTGCGGGAGAGGGTGGCTCGCCGCTTCAGCGGCGAGACGGGTGAGGGGTTCTCTCCACGAGTAACCTCTCGCGATTGGCGCTTTCGGAAACAACTCCTAATCCGGCGCTTCGCGCCACCTTCTCCCGCAAGGGGAAAAGTTTGCGGGTCCTTGCGGTTTCTTGCGGCACCCACTCGACTTCCAAACCCCTGATATCCTTAGTAAATTACGCACGTTCCGGAAAGCGGACGCACCGGCCCGCACCCGCATTTACCGACACCAAACCCGACACCAAAACAACGGAATGTGCAAGATGTCGCCCTTCAATCTCAAAAGCCCGAGCGCTCGCGCCAAATTGGCCGTGCGCAAGCGTCCCTATCGCCAGCACCTTGAACGCGGCCTGACCCTTGGCTATCGCCGAAACCAGGGGCCAGGCACCTGGTGCGTCATCGCTCCCGATGGCAACGGCAGCGAGTGGCTCAAAGCTTTCGGCAGCGCCGACGACGGCGAATCCGTCGCGGACGGCAAAACGATCTTCACCTACAAACAGGCGGCCCAGGAAGCCCGCAGGCTGGTGCGCGGCGGCGACGCCGATAACATTGATGCCGACCAGGGCAAGAGGTTCGTGACCCTCGACGAGGCTCTGACCAACTATGGGACCGATTTGGAAAAGCGCGGCGGCAATCCTTACAACGCCACCTGGCCGCGCCTGCATTTGCCCGCGTCGCTGCTGTCGAAGCCGGTGCCACTGCTTGATGCCACCGAGCTGCGCAAGTGGCGCGACGGTCTGCTCGACGATCTGACACCCGCCAGCGTCAACCGCCACCTGAGCAATATCAACGCTGCCCTCAACCTCGCGGCTGAGCAGGATGGCCGCATCCAGAATGCGCAGGCCTGGAAGAGCGGTCTGAAGCGGATACCGGGCGCGACCGAAAGCAATAACGTCATCCTGCTCGATGATCAGGTCCGCACAATTGTCCGCAACGCCTATGCTCACGACCACGAGCTTGGCCTGTTTACCGATGTGCAGGCCCAGGGCGGCAACCGGCCTTCGCAGAGTGCGCGGCTCCGGGTTCGCGACCTGCTCAACCATCGGACCAGTCCGAAGCTGATGATGCCGAAGTCGAGCAAGGGCGGCGGCGCGAAGGCGAAGGAAAAGCGGGTCGAGCGCTTCCCGCTCCCGATCACTCCGGCTCTGGCGGCGCGGCTGGCCAAACACGCCGAAGGCCGCAAGCCGAATGACAGGCTGCTCTTGCAGAGCAACGGCAAGCCCTGGGGCCGCATCGATCCGAAGGACCCGAGCCGGGACGCTATCGGGGTCGCCGACGATTATGGCGATGATTTCCGCGAGGTCGTCAAAGCAAGCGGCCTCGACCCCGACGAGGTGACGATGTACGCCTTGCGGCATTCCAGCATCGTGCGGCAGCTGATGAAAGGCACTCCGCCCCGCGTCGTTGCCGCCAACCACGACACCAGCGTGGTCGAGATCGAAAGGACCTATTCCAAATACATCACCGACCACACCGATGCGATCACCCGCGCTACTCTCCTGGATCATGAAACAACGCCGCCTGACAACGTGGTGCAGCTGGCAGCGGCCTGATCGAGCCGCACCGTTGAGACGGGTCGCATGACGGTGGAAGACGCGACCACGATTGGCGGCATCGTCATCCCTTCAACAGACCCGGTTTTCCTCGCCGTGGTCATCGGGGTGCACATCCCGCTCGGGATTGCGTGCGTTGTAATCGGCGCTGGCGCAATGCTGTCGCGGAAGGGACGCGGACGCCACTCCAGCTTCGGCTTGGTCTATTTCTGGTGCCTACTGGCGCTTTTCACCTCGGCCACCGTGCTCTCGGTCATGCGCTGGGCCGAGAACTACCACCTGTTTGTTCTCGGTGCCGTTGCTTTCGCCTGCGCTTTGTTTGGTCGCACCGCGCTGCGACGGCGTTGGCGCAATTGGGTGAGGCTGCACATCACGGGAATGAGCATGTCTTACGTTTTCATGCTGATCGCCTTCTACGTGGACAATGGAAAGCAATTGCCGATCTGGAAGGACCTTCCGTCAATCACCTACTGGCTTCTGC
Source organism: Bradyrhizobium sp. UFLA05-125 (assembly GCF_059803515.1). NCBI lineage: Bacteria > Pseudomonadati > Pseudomonadota > Alphaproteobacteria > Hyphomicrobiales > Nitrobacteraceae > Bradyrhizobium > Bradyrhizobium sp. UFLA05-125. The sequence continues at coordinate 8,134 of NZ_JBANBJ010000078.1, forward strand.
CGCTTGCGGTCGCGGCACCGCTCATTGTCCGGGCGTTGCTTTGGCATCCCCTGGCGCGGGCCCCGAGTGGTGGGGTCACGCAACGGTGATCGACAACATTTCAATGGCTGCTGAAATGATAGTTGACGAGGGTCGATTATTTCGACGATTATTGAAATATGAAAAAGGCAGATGTCGTGGCCGCCTTGGCGGCGCTGGCTCAAGACAATCGTCTCGACGTTTTCCGGCTGCTTGTGCAGGCCGGTCCCGAGGGCATGTCCGCTGGGTCGGTGGCGCAGGCGCTCGATCTCGCGCCCAACACGCTGACATTCCACTTCGACCGGCTTCGGGAAGCGGGCCTTGTTACGGTGAGGCGCGAGGGCCGCTCGATGATTTATGCGGCGCAGTTCGAGACGATGAATGGGCTGCTCTGCTTCCTGACCGAGAACTGCTGCGGCGGCGCGCCGTGTGCGCCCGTCGCTGAGTGCAAGCCTGCGCGGAAGCGGGCGAAAACGCCAGCCTGAAAGGGAAAAGCCATGAAGCGACTGCATGTTCACGTCTCGGTCGAAGACCTGTCGCGCTCGATCGGGTTTTACTCGGCGCTGTTCGCGGCGCAGCCGTCGGTGGTGAAACCAGATTATGCGAAATGGATGCTCGATGATCCGCGCGTCAACTTCGCCATTTCAACGCGAGGCCGCCAACCTGGCCTCGATCATCTCGGCATTCAGGTCGAGAACAGCGAGGAATTGCACGAAGTCTACGATCGCTTGCGGCAGGCTGGCGGCAATATCATCGAGCAGGGGCAGACGTCCTGCTGCTATGCCAAATCCGAGAAGTCGTGGATCGATGACCCGGCGGGCATCGCGTGGGAGACCTTCCACACGACCGGCGAGAGCACGAACTACGGCGACGGCACTGGAGAGAACGGGGCGCGGGTCGCGCATGAGAAGCAGAGCGCCTGCTGCGCGCCACAAGCTGAGCCGAAGCAAGCCACTGCGTGCTGCAATTAGGATCGACCATGACCGACCAGCCCTACAACGTCCTATTTCTCTGCACCGGAAACTCGGCGCGATCGGTCATCGGCGAAGCGATCCTCAACAAGATCGGCGCGGGCAAGTTCCGCGCCTACAGCGCGGGCAGCCAGCCGAAGGGCAAGGTGAACCCGCATACGATCCAGCTTCTCGAAAGTCTCGGTTACGACACATCCGGCTTTCTCTCAAAGTCATGGGATGAATTCGCCAAGGGCGGCGAGCCCAAGTTCGATTTCATCTTCACCGTCTGCGATAGCGCGGCGGCCGAGGCATGTCCCGTGTGGCCGGGTCATCCGATGACCGCACACTGGGGCATACTGGACCCGGCCGAAGCAAAGGGCACCGATGCCGAGATCGCGCTGGCGTTCAAGGAGGCTTACCGCCTGCTCAATCAGCGGATCAGCGCTTTCGTCGCGCTGCCGCTGCGGGCGCTGGACCAGATGAGCCTCAAGGCCAAGCTCCGTGAAATCGGCGAGATGGAAGGCGCAACGCAGGTACGGGAACGCACCTGATGCCGTCGCTGGCGCGCCGAATTGTTGCCGAATGGCTCGGCACCGCGTTCCTGCTGGCGGCCGTCGTCGGCTCTGGCATCATGGCGCAGAAGCTCTCGGGCGGAAACGTCGCGCTCGCCCTGCTGTGCAACACGATCCCGACCGGCGCGATCCTTGTCGTCCTGATCCTCATATTTGGACCCGTATCCGGCGCGCACTTCAATCCCGCCGTGACGCTGGCGTTGGCCTATCGGGGCGAGTTGCCGTGGCGGCTGGTCGCGATCTACATCGCCGCGCAGATCGCTGGCGGGATCGCAGGCGTATGGACCGCGCATCTGATGTTCGATCTGCCGTTATGGCAGTTGTCGATGACCCAACGCGCAGGGACCGGCCAATGGCTGGCCGAGGCGGTCGCAACGTTTGGGCTCCTGTTGACCATCTTCGGCTGCGCTGCTCGCGCGCCAAGCGCGATCCCGTATGCGGTCGGTCTCTACATCACGTCAGCTTACTGGTTCACGGCCTCGACATCATTCGCGAATCCCGCCGTGACCATCGCTCGGTCCGTGTCGGACACGTTCGCGGGTATCGCTCCCGCTGGGGTGCTAGCGTTCATCGTGGCGCAATTGGGGGGCGCCTTGGCTGCAACGGCAATTGCCGGATGGCTTTGGGAAGCTAAGCCTTCCGCAGCGGGCTAGGCCAACCTTCAAAGGAACTTTGGCGAAACAAGGAACGAGTTCACGGCTTGCAAACCGGAGGCGACCGTGCGGGCAGCTCCGGGTCCTTATGGTATCGAGCAAGGATCGGTTCGAGAACCTCTTTCGGCCAGAATTTCGGAGTGCCCATCTGCTTCAAGCAGAGGGCGTTCCAATACAACCCCGCTCGCGACAGCGACTGGCGAGTTGCAGCGGCTTGCGCGACCGCCTCGATGTCGTGGGATTCCGGATAAATGTAGACCGTCGTTGGATCGTCCTTCAACAGCGGAACGATTTGCTGGGCGTCAGACGGCGACCAACTGGTGCAGCCATCGCTGCGACCTCCGGAGTAGTCCACCAGAGTCCCAAATGGAACGTAACCGTTCTGGTTCGCATATGGACTACGTGGATTCTTTCGAAGACATATGTCCTTCAGTGTGACGGCCGCATGTCCACCGATGGCGCGCGGTCTGGCGTTGGCGGTCTCGCCCTCGCCATCGAACTGAACAAACGAGCGCGTCAAGGCCGCATCTTGTTTCGTCGACACGCGATAATAGCCTTTGAACGACGTTTTCGTCTCACCTGTCACGTAGGCGCCGCCGGTCGTCAGGTGCGAATCCATGGCATTGCCAAAATTCTTCGCGCACTCTCTGCCATTTGCGAAATCAGCAACGCCCTTCAAATTGCGACCGCTGCCGTGCCCTGCGGAAATCGCACGAAAAGACCGGTCAGCTTCGCAAATAACGTAAAACCGGGAGCCCAATCTGCCATTGCCTAAATCGTTGGGGCGCGTCGCGTCCATGGCAAAATAGCAGGGATTTTTAACGACGCCTTCGTTCACCTTTCTCAGATAGAGGGCGCGCGCCCTCTGTAGGACCACTTGCGCGATCTGCCCGTCGCCTTCGCCAATAAGGCCTCGCAGCCAGGCCGGAACGTCCGACGTTTGCTCCGCTGCAAAGGATCCAGCCGCCAGCCACGCGGCCGTTGTGATGCTGAGACCAACCATCTTGAGAAAGCTTAATCCTGACCGCAACGGATCGCCTCCACCTTACCCTTCGCGGGCTTTTAGTAGCCGCAATCTCTGTACTGTTTCGAGGCAACACGAAAGTGCGAGCCTATTTCAACGAAATCCACGTCCAGACATTGGTTTCCTCGACGGTATTCGCCAAGGCCGTTGCATTGAAGGTACTCAAGGTTTATTCGCCAGCGCTTTTCGTGCGGTGAGTAGGTTGCGAAGTCATGCCGGGCGCGGGCCGGCCCTTTGCAGATTCCAGTGATGTATTGTCGGACCTCGGCGGGCAAATTGTCTATATGGCGAGGATCCCAGGGATCCTCCTTATTTGCGGCACTGCCTTTGGAAACAGCGGGCAGTTCACTGCAAATCAGAAGGCAAAGAGCCAGCAACAAGGTCCGGACTGTCATTCGACACTCCCGTCGAGTGCGACCCGGTGCCGGCGCCTTCAACTGGACCGGGCGAAATTCACCGGCGCGATGTAAGTATCCTGCGCGCCCGGCTTGGCCGCAGGGAATGCCGGGAAGGGACTCGCGCGTCGAAGAATCTCGATCGCCTCGCGATCGAGTACATCGTTGCCCGACGACTTCGTTACAGTGCTGCCGATCACATCGCCTGCGCGGTTCAGCACAAATCTCACGATGACCGTGCCTGATTTGCCGCGCGCGGCCGACGGGTAGCGCTTGAACTTTTGCAGATGGCCGAACACCAGCGCGTTATAGGCGTTTGAGCCTGCTTCGGTGAACTGCCCGATATGTTCGCTCTTTGGCGGCGCGCGGGTTTCCGGCGCGGGCGGTTGAGGCACCGGCTTCGGTTCGTCCACCTCCTTCTCGACCTTTGGCAGCGTGACTTCCGCCTCTTGTGCCGGCGGCGGTGGCTGCACCGCCGGCTCTTCCTGCTTCTCCTCGACCTTGGGCGGTTCCGGTGGCGCGGCCTCGGCCTGCTGCATGGTTGGCCCGACGGCGATGTCCTGGTTTTGGATCTCGGGCGAACTGCTTTCGACCGGCGCCAGTGTCACTGCGATGGCGGGCAGGATGTTCGGTTCGACCGGCCTGCGGGCATACCACAACGCAACCGTGGCCACGATCGCCGCGTGCGCCATCAGGATCGTCACGCCGGCAAATGTCCAGCGGGAAAGTCCGCGCCGTTCTGGCAGATGCAGTGCAAACGCGTTCATGGCTTGGCTGCCGGCGTTTCCAGACCGACCAAAGCGAGCTTGAGATATCCGGCGTCGCGCAGGCTGTTCATCACCTCCATGAGCGCGCCATAGCTGAGTGTCTTGTCTCCGCGGACGAAAATCGTTTCGTCCTTATGATTGTTGGTGGCGGAATCGAGCGCGGCCGAAAGCTCCCCGCGCGGCACCAAGGTCTCGCCAACCGCAATGGTCTCGTCCGGCTTGATGGTCACGAAGACGGGCTTGTCCGGCCGCGGCTGCTCCGGCGCGGTACTAGCGGGCAGGTTGACGCCGATGTCGACAGTGGCAAGCGGTGCCGCCACCATGAAGATGATCAAGAGCACGAGGATCACGTCGATGAACGGCGTGACGTTGATCTCGTGCTGGATTTCGAGATCGTCGCTGCCCGAACGTTGTCCAAGACGTATGGCCATGCTGTCACTCCGCGGCCCGTGACAGCATCGCGGCGCGGCCGTGCTGTCCGCGGCTGATCATCAACAGGAGCTGCGCCGAGGCGTCATCCAGCAACACGCGGTAGCCGCCGATGACCCGCACCAGGTGGTTGTAGATCACGACCGCGGGGATTGCGGCGACGAGTCCCATCGCGGTTGCGAGCAGCGCTTCGGCGATACCAGGCGCCACCACCGCGAGATTGGTGGTGTGGGATTCTGAAATGCCGATGAAGGAGTTCATAATGCCCCAGACCGTGCCGAACAGGCCGACGAACGGTGCCGTCGCGCCGATCGTGGCGAGCAGGCCGGTGCCGCGCGAGATCTGCCGCGTCATCGCCGCCTGCACGCGCTCCAGCCGCAAGGCAACGCGCTCCTTGAACGCGTCGTCGACGATGCCGTCGGACAGTTCGGCCTCGCGCGCGGTGGTGAGGATGAGCTGGGCGACGGCGTCGCTGTCGTTACGGCAGGCGCGGACCGCCTCCGCGAGGCTGCCGCCGCTTTCCAACAGCCTGGTGCGGCGGCGGGCCTGCCGCCGCGCGCCCGCCAGCTCAATCGTTTTGGCAAGCCACACCGTCCAGGTCACGAACGATGCAAACGCAAGCCCGATCATCACCGCCTTCACGATGATGTCGGCGTTGAGGAACATGCCCCATGGCGAGAGATTGCGGGGCAGCAGCGGATTTGAGGTGTCCGCCTGCGCCAGCGCAGCCGTCGATATCGCGAGCGGTGCAAGGCTCACGATAGTCAGCGTGACGATGCGGGCGAAAATTCCAGACTTCGCCCGTGAGTTGCGATCAGGCATATGGTTCTCTTTTCTGTTGTCCTTCTGGATCACTCCCTGCTCCCGCTCATATCTTCTGTGAGATACCGACGAAGAATCCTCGCCGCGGTCCGAATTGCGGCGCGAACACGCCGATGCCGGACCCGTCCCTGATTTCGTAGATCTTGTCGAAAAGGTTCACGACGTCGAACCGCACCGTGGTCGGCTTGTTCGGCGCGACGAGATAGAAGTCGTGCGATACGCCGGCATTGACCTGAGTGTAGGACGGTACGTGGTCGGTATTGGCGAAGCCGGAACGAAGTCCGCTGCCGTAGATCATGGATGCGGTAAACTTCGTGTCGTACCACTTATAGGAGGCACCGGCCGACGCCGTCACCCACTGGCTATGGTCGGTGAAGATGTAGTGGGTCGCGATGTAGGCCAGTTCGTCCGGATCGAACAGGAACTGGTTCGAGACGACATTGGTGCCGAGCTGGCGCGCCCAGGCCACGTTGCCGTAGAGCTTGAGATTGCCATTGGTGTAGCTCGCCTTGAATTCGAGGCCGATATTATTCGCCTTGGCATAGTTGAAGCCGCTGAGCACATAGGCTTGGCCGAACTGCCCGTCATCGAGCAGATCACGCGCCAGCTTGACGTAGCCATCGAGGCCGACTTCGAGGCCGGGAATCGGCCAGATCTTCTGAAGCACGCCGGCATCGAAAATATTGGCCCGTTCCGGCAGCACCGGATCGTTCAGGGTGACCGCGGGCGCAGCCACCGTGCCCTGGAACAGCGCAATGTTGGTCGGAGCCGCGATCACCTGCTGTGGCGGCGTGAAGGTTCGCGCGTAGCCGGCATGGACGGTCGTGCCCTCCTGAGGCACCCAGGTCAGGCTGATGCGCGGGCTGAACTGGTTGGCGTCGACATATTGCCACATCTGGTCGAAGCGCAAGCCGGCGTTCAGGGTCAGATTGTTGGTTATCTTCCATTCGTCCTGCACATAGGCGCCGAACAGCCAGCCGAGCTTGGAACTGGAATCAAAAATGGTGACAGGCGGAAGCGGATTGCCCGTGGTCGCGTCGAACGCCTGACCACCGTTCACCGGATCGGCCGGGAATGTGGTGTTGATGTCGGTGACCAGGGACCGCTCGGCGCTGGCGGTGAAGCCGAACCGCAGCGTATGCGCGTCGGCGACGCGCCAGGCGGTATCCTCCTGAATGCCGTTGACGTAGCTCTGACGATACACGCTCGATGAAATCCCGTTGATGAGCAGGTCACCGATCGGGTCGGGGAAGAAGTGGAGCTGGCTGTAGCGGTTGAAATAGGAAAGCTGGTAGTCAATTCCCTCGGCCGAGTGCTGGTAGGCCACGACGTTGAACTGATTGAGTTCGGACTGCCGCTCGTTGAGAAGCGCGGAATTGAAGCTGGTTATGTTCCCCAACTGGAAGTTGGACGGCTGACCGGGATTGTTGGGAATCTGATACAGCGCGTTTGAGACGCCGCCGATGTAGGTGATGCGGCTGTTGGGGTCGAGTACCGTCGAAACGTAAGCAAAGCCTTTTTCCTGTTGCGTGCGGTCGTGAATGGCCTCATTTGCGGGCGTCGGATTCTCGATGCCGAGATTGTTGTAGAGATAGCGACCCGACACGTAATACTGCGTTTGTCCCACGGTGCCACCGTATTCGGCGAACGGCGTGATGGTCTGATGGCTGCCGCCATAGACGCTGACCTTGCCGGAATTGTCGAACGCGTCCGCCTTGGACGTAATATCCAGCACGCCGGCCGTGCGCAGGCCATATTGCGCCGGCAGCGCGCCCGTCAGCAGCGCCATATTGCCGACGATACCTGTGTCGAGGATTTGTCCGAAACCGCCGACGCCGTCGGGCAGCATAATGCCGTTGATGCGGTATTGCAGATTGGCGTGCTCGTTGCGCACATGCAGCTCGCCGCTCGCGGCCGAATCCTGGTGGACGCCCGGGAACTGCAACAGCGCCTTATCCAGCGTAGTGTTGTTGCCCTGCGGCAAGGACTCGATGGCCTGATGGCTCATCTCATAAGAGCCGGCCCCTACCGGCGGGAAGATGTTTTGGCGGGCCGCGTCGAACTTCTGGTTCTGCTGGGCGACGACCTGCGCTTGGGTCGCCGCCTCGCTCGGTGCCTGGGTCTGTGTTGGCGCGGACGGCTGGCGGCGCACCACTTGGCGCGGTGGTGGCGTTCGCGGCCGCCGCTCGGCGGGTGCGACCACGCGCGTTTCGGGCAGGACAGTGCCGCCCTGCGCTTGGGGCGGAGGCGACGGGGTCTGTTCCGTGGCAGGGGGGGTCTGCTGCGGTATCGGCTGAGTCGGAGCCGGCGTTTCGGGCGCGGAAGGGGAGGCGGATGGTTGCGGCGTCGGCGAGGCGGCGCCAGCTTGCGCGCGCGCGGGGACATCTGACGCTGCGACCAGCGCAAGCGTAGACACGGTTAGGAGAAGGCTGCGTGGGATGCGCAAAGGGGCGAAGTACATGAGATTCCTGACTGAGCTGATGCAAGGCTGCGGGGCAAAACAACGCAAGCCATGCTGAGCGATGGAACCTCGGCCGACGGCGACAACAGTTCTGGTGCAGCGCTACGCGACCGAGGCAGCGGCGTCAGGAAATCGGGGGGCCGCGGGATTGAAAGGCCGCGCATGGCGGCTGAGAGATTGCATATTCGTGCTCGACCGCACGATCGACCGATATCTCGGCGAGAGTCGCGAGTAGCGCAGGCGGTGTCGCCGCCAGCGCGTTCCCCATCGCCGCGTGGGCGATGCAGATCGGACAGAGGTAGTCCACCCCGTCGGCAGGATGTTTTGGCGTCCGATCGTGATCGTCTGGCGTGTTTGGCGCTGTGAGGGCAACCTGGCTTAGACCTGAGCCCGTGCCGCCAATGGCATGAACGTGACCAAAGGACAACGCAAAGTTAATGGCGAGCGCAATCAGCGCCGCCCACGAACCCTGTCTGATATTGTTCCTGAACCAGCCCATTCGAAACCGAATTATCACCATTCTGGATGGGCACTCACCTGAGCATTTTATCTGACCTGTCGGCTCGGTCAATCAGTGCCGGGCGACGAAGGCCTGCTGATCGAACCTTGCGGCCTGTAATCAGCGCGGCGGCGTGTAGTCCGCCTCATCCAGCCCATTCTCTCGCTCCTACTGTGCCGGTTGGAGACTGCCAGGGGACGGGCGGCTCCCTTCCACCGCTAGGGCTCCTTAGCTGCCAATATGTCATCGGCTGCGGGCAGCTCTCCGCCGCTTAAGTGGGGCTTTTTTTGCGTTCTGCGGTGGCGCGCTTCACACGAGCGCGGTGGCATTCCTTGCAGACCGTCATGGTCGCATCCCTCAGGCCAGGCCGCACCTGCACATAGAAATCGCTGATCGGCTTTTCCTTGCAGCATGCCTTGCAGACTTTGGTCGCGATAACGTCCAGCTTCATCGTGCTCATTTTCCAAACTTGCGCTTCGGCCAACGGCTGGGCGGGTGCGGCTCGCCTCGGTCCTTAGCCAGGAGGCGCGCCCGGAATTCCTCCTGGGCTTTTTCGATCCGGCGCGTCTTTGCCATCTGCGGGAGATCCCGCTGGCGCGTCTTGACGTTGTGCGCCTTAATCAGCATGGGCGTCAGGTTCCAGAACTCGTCCGAGCCGCCTTGCGCGTGATAGAGCCCATGGTCGAACCGGAACAGCGAAAGCACCTGGTCCTCGGTCATCTTCACCGCATCCTCGTGCGGAATGATCTTCACCAGCTTGCCAGTGCCGTCGTCGGCCAGCATCTCGCAAAGCGTCGCCGCGAGCTTCGTCTTGAACGAGATGTAACCGCGCCGCCTCATCAATCCTCTTCGACGGGCTCGTCGGTCCAGTAATTCGGGTCGGTCAGCACATCGGGCCGATAGCGGCCGAGCTTCTCCTTCCTGCACTTGTCGCAGACCCGGCACAGCGGAATGCCGCGAGCGTCGTGCTCCCACCACGACTGCTTGCCGGACCCGCAGGGGCAGAGATTGTCAGCCATCGTTCACTCCTCAACTCGACTTGAGCGGCCTCGATGTTTCGTAAATCGTCACCAGTTCGACCACGGCGAACTGCTCCTGGTACTGGCAGTCTGCGGCCAGGGCGTCGGCTAGCTGCATGGCCTGATCGGCCCGGTGCAGCTCGGCCACTATCTCACCCCTGGTCAGGTTGATGACTCGGAAGGTCATGGTGCTGCCGGTCACATGATCTGGCGGAAGTGCTCGCGGCAAACGTAGCTCGTCAGGGGATGCCTGATCGGCTGCGGATCGTCGGCGAAGACCACTTCCTCGACCTTGTGCGCGGCGGGCTCGCCGCAGAAGCAGCGCTCGCCGTCGCAGCTGCCGCGCGGAGGCGCTGACCGCTCGACGAGCCCGAGCAACCAGATGACCAGGTTGGCGCGATCCGGCAGCACCAGCTCGTTGCCGGGGTTCGCCGCGCGCCAGCGGCGGACTGCCCGCATGTCGGCCTCCCACTGCAGATCGAAAATGTCCTGCAGCTCGGCTGCCTGTTCTTTGGCAGCCGCAAGCTCGGCCCGCAGGTTCTCCAGTTCGCTCGGTTCGGTCACTTCAGCACCTTCTGGATTTCGGCCAGCGACTTCTCGATTTTGTCGGCGAGTGCCAGCAGCCGCCGCATGTCGGGCTCCAGCTTACGCATTTCGGCGAGCGCGGTCTTCGCTTCTGCGAGCTGCTCGTGGATTTCCTCGTTGCCGACTTCGTCGCCGAAGTTCTCTTCTCGAAGCAGCTTCACCCAGGCGCGCGGCACGCCGAGATCGAGGGCGACCTTCTCGTCGGTCCAGCCGCGCCCGTAGCCGACCTTGCCATCGATATAGACATCGTTCAGCTTCTCGAAAATGATGCGCCGATCCTCGCGCGTCATCACCCTGGCGTTCTCCTGCACCACCTGCAGCGGCTGCTCGGTCTTGTTCACCACGGGTTTCTCCCCAGATTTTCGGATTGCTGAAAACTTCGCCGCGCTGAAGCACTTCGGACAGCGGTGTGCCGTCGCGGTCTTGCCGATGCGCCAGCCCTTCTGCTCCAGCTTGCGAGCGATGAACTGCCACTCGATGTTGCTGTCCATGCCGCGACCGTTTGCCATCAGGTTCACCGGGAGCGGAACGGCGGCCTCGCAGTTAGGCGCGCCGCATCTCGCGATGATGCCACGGACCAGCCTGCCGTCCTCGCCGTAGGGGACGCTGGTGTGTTCAAAGACGGTCGAGGCGACGTTACTCATCCTTCCCTCGCTTCCGGCAGCAGGCGGTCGATCACTGCGCCGATGATCGATAACGGCTGCCCCTGGCTATCGCGGGTGATGGCGCTCGCCATGTTCTCGATCTGCGCGCCGTACTGCAGCGCGAGGGACAACAGGACCGCACCATCACGTGCGATAGCCTCGACGGCCTCGCCGGACCTGCCACCCGAGATGGAGACCTCGCCGGGCACGCCATCGTCGTAGAAGCCCAACGTGACGGCATAGCCACGATTGAGGCCGCCGAAGCTGATCTCGAAGGTCTCGGCGCGGCGGCGCAGCGGCAAGATGCGGCGGTCCGTCATCGCATGTATCCCCGACGCTGTTCGCTGGTTTGAAGGTCAACGATATCGACCCAGCCGATGTCGGGGCGCTGGCGGAAAGCCGCCAGCTCGACCATCAGGCTGGGTTCGGTGGCGTGCGTCGTCGCGATCGCGCACATGCCGCGCCGCCTCCCGTTGTCGGGGTCGTCGATGCCATAGAAGGCCGAAACACGCCACCGCCAAACCATCACGCCGCCTCGGCGATCTTCGGCTTGCGCACCCGGCGCTCGCTCTCCAGCGCACCGGCAACCTGGCGGATGCAGGAGATCAGGTCGTTCGCCTGCGCCTTGGTGGTGATCGCTGCAGTGATGTGCAATTCGAGCGCGTCGTTCTCGGTCTTCAGCTGGATATCGGCCCCCTTGGGAATACGCATAGTCTTCTCTCCTTTTTTGCGCGTTGGTTAAGACGCTTCGTTGAGGATGATGTGCATGACCTCGTTCAGCCGCGCCTGGTAGGCGATGCCGATCACGCCGAGGCCGTCCGCGAACTTCTTGTCGTGCTTCAGCTCCAGCAGGAACGCGGTGATGGCGACGCGGACCGCCATGGCCTGTCCTTCGGTCAGCTTGTGCCCGTCGATGGTGATCGTCGCCTCCATCAGGGCCGCTCCTTTTCGGTGAACATCTCGGCCTGCGGCGCTTCGGCTGCGGCCATCGCGTGGTAATCGAGGGCAATGGCCTCCATCAGCTCGATCTCGCGCTTCGCCTGGGCCTCGTTCATGAAGCCGTCCGCGACGCGCCGCCGATAGACGTGCTTGCGGTAGCCGATCTCGCGCAGCACGCAGCGCAGCTTGTCGACGGCGGTGATCATCAGGTCCCCTCCAGCTCGCGCGCCTTGACCCAGGCCTGCGCGCTCTCGACGGAGATCAAGACCCTGCGACCGACACGCATCTCGGTGGGGGCTTTGCCCGCGTATCGCAGATTGAGGTAGTGGCGCTCGGAGATGCGGAACGCCCGACAGAATTCAGGGACCGAGTAGGCAAGCAGGTCGGGCTTGACCACCTGCTGCTGCTCGCGCTTCTTGCGTTCGGCGCGCGGTTTGGCGTTCGCTTTCGCGGCGGACATCATCAGTGCGCTCCCTTCTGGCGATGCAGGTAGGCGTTGATCTGTTTGATTTCGTCGGCGACGCACCGGTCGAAAAGCCCGTGCATCTCCTGCTGGTGCGAAGGCGCGAAGCAGGCGACGTACTCGGCGACCAGATAGGCCAGCGCCGCGCCCTCGCTGTCGCAATCCATGTCCTCGCTGGCCTGATGGAATGTTTCGATCAGCCTGCAGACGTTGTCGGCGATCTTGTTTTCATCAACCGGCACGGCGGCACCTCCAGGACAGATGGCGGCCAATGTGGAAGTAGCGGCGTCCGCGCTTGCCGCAGACCGGATCACGGGCGAGCCGCACATGCCGATTGGTGCCGGGGGATGGGTTCGAACCACCGACGCGCGGATTTTCGATCCGCCGCTCTACCGGCTGAGCTACCCCGGCATCGCCAACGATGCGGCGCGTCCACATCGCATCGAAGTCCTCGTCGTCGGCCAGGACCGGCGAAGCCAGGGTCGCGGCCAGGCATTGCAGGAGAGCGCGGCGCGCGATCATGCCCGAGCCCTCCGCTTGCGCTTGGTCTGGGGCGCGGGTCGTTGGCTCATATCCTCGCCGCGCGACGGCGCTGTGCGAGACGCCGCCTCCGTAGCTCCACCGGACCCAGGGGAGTGACGATCCAGCAACTTGCGAACGCGATAGGCTTCGGCGAAGTGATCGCCCGCATGGCAATGCGCCGTCTCGCTGCGGCAGTGCTCGCCGCAGCAGATCGCCTGTGCAATTTCGAGGTCGCTGGGTCGGCTCATGATCAGTGCTCGGTCTGGTCAGCCTCGGCGTGGCCGTTGCCGCGCGCCTGGGCCAGGAACATCGGCATCTCACCGGTCTCGGCGATGAGCTGCGCTGCCGCAACGTCGCGCTCGTTATCGTGGAATTTGCGCAGGCCGAGCATCAGGCTGCCGCCGATCTGATCGAGCAGGCTCTTGATCGCCTCGGAGCGCCGCATCAGGTTGTCGCGCTCGGCGTTCACCTTGGTGACCTGGCGGCGCAGGCTGTCGTTCTCGAACTCGATGATCGCCTTGTTGCTCTTGAGCACCTCGTTCTCGGCGCGCAAGGACTGCAGCTCGGTCTCAAGCGAGGAAATTTCGTTAGCGAGGTTCATGGTCACTCCTTTTTTCAGCGGATCAGCGTCCAGAGCAGCTCGGCGACGTAGAGCAGCACGATCCAGACGGCGAAGTTGGCGAACAGCATCAGAAGACGAAGATGGTTGGCACTCATGTCGCGAGCTTCCTTCGAATTTGAGAGCGGACCTGCGTCGGAAACCAACGGCTCACGACGCTGCCGCGATGGAGCAGCACGAGGGATCGTTTCCCGTCCGGACCGGTGAAGTGGATGCGCGTGTGCCTCCCGGCTTCGGAGACGCGGACGTTCGAACCGCCCGCGTCGCGGATGGCGGCAATGGCATCGCGCACCACCTTCCGCATCACTCGGCCTCGGTCTTGCGAGCCAGGGCCTGGCGGATGAAATCCTCGTGCCGCTCGCAGGCGCGGATGACGGCGCTGTGATCGATGTTGAAGACGCGGGCGATCTGGTGATAGCCAGCCCCGGTCACGACCCGCGTGAAGGCCATGATCTTCTGCCGCGTCGCGACGATGTCCCGATTGGGTCTTGTCTGCAGATCAGCGACCGTGACGCCGAAATGCTGCGCGCCAACCGTACATGCGATGGTGCAGTGGTTCAGGTACGGGCGCGTCCCGGTGATCGCCTTGAACTCGGCGAACATTCTGCGATAGCGATCACCGTCAGCCGCGAACGGCATTGCCAGCATGCTGTGCTGGCCACCAACAGCGTGGAGAACCTTCCGAGTAACCCACAGGCGTTCGCTCAGCAGCTCGGCACAGCAGGCGTCGATAACAAACCTATCCATTCCCAGTCACTCCCCGTTACGCATCACTGGTCGGTCGATCACCCGCAGCGTCGGCGGCAGGTGCAGAAGGTGCTTCGGTCTCAGATTTCGGCGGCTTGGGCTTCGGCGCGTGCGTCGCGGCGTGCGCGTCGATGGCGGCGATGGCCGCCTGGCCAATCGGGGGAGCATTGCCGCTCAAGCGCTGCGCCAAACGGGGCGAAACGTCCTTGGCGGCGTCGGAGGCAACGGTGAACCCGGCATCCTCCATCTCATCGCGGCCATACATGCCAGCGATGATGTCGGGGCAGTACATGCGCGCCCAGTCGCGGCTCATGTTGTAAAAGAGCTGCAGATCGGGCTTCTTGTCCCAGAGCGGCGAGCCCTTGACCTTGCCCTTGTCGTTGTGGCCGGGGTGCAGCTTGCCGAGCGTGAACTGGTCGGGATCGGCGTCGAGCGGCGGGAAATAGCGCGGCTCCTTCTCGCCCTTGAAGGTTGCCCAGACCCGGCAGCGGCGCTTGTCGCCTTCGCCCTCGTAGTCCACCTGCAAGCGCGTCGTGATCGGGGCGCGCTGCTCGATGATCGCGTGGAAGAACTGGCTCTCGTAAGCGACGCGCTCGACCTTCTGACCGTTGATCCACTGCTCGACGGTGTAGGTCCAGCCCGCCAGCGAGAGCGGCGAGATATCCAGCTCCTGCGCCTTCATGCAGATGCCGAACATTCCGCCGACGTTGCCCTGCAGCCAGGGCGGCATCATCGGTCCGGCAGCGGACAGCAGCTTGGCCGCATCGACCATGTCGCGCAGGTTGGCGTAATCGACGCCGCCGCCCTTGAACAGCGTCACGGCTTCCGTGCGTTCGCTGACGACCTTTTCGGCGTCGCCGCGTGCAAGGTCACCGCGAGTGACGCGCTGGGGCTGGGCTTGCGCGTGCTGCTGGGGCGGCGGCGAATGCGGGGCTTCGGTGGTGACAGTCTCGTCGGTCATCACGCAGCCTCCCGCAATTCGAACTTGATGCGATCATCGACCGACTTCCGGTACCAGTCGGGCAGATCGACGTACTCGGCATCGGGCCGATCATCGCCAGGACCAGGCCACACGCCGCTGCGGTAGCAGTCCCAGAACATCTTCGCGGCCAGCTCGTTGAGCGCATGGCCGCGCGCCAGGTCCTCCTCCTTCAGTGTCTGGGCGCGCACGCAATAAGGCGGCTTGCTCTCGACCCAGAGCAGCGTGAACGAGTTCGCGGGCAGGCCCAGCGCGCGGGCACCTTCCAGCACCATCGCGCCCTGCTGGTGGTAGCCATAGTCGATGATCGAGCGCTGCGTGTCGCGATAGAGCACCGAGCGGGTCGTCTTGAGGTCGACGAAATCGCCGCTGTCGTTCGGCATCTGGTCCGGCCGCGCCTTCTTCCAGAAGCCGCGCGGGTCGCGCCAGATCAGCGACCGCTCGGGGGCACCGTTGAGCATCCCCTGCTGCACGAGAGGAAAATTGCCGAGCGTCATGATCATGCCCTTGGCGTGCTCGACCATCTCGGGCGACATGATGAATTTGCCCGCTGCGATCTGGGCTGCCTTCCAGTCGCGCCATTCCTTCCTGTTGCCCTGGTACGCAACGCCGCCAACCGTGGCAGGCCGCAGCACGCAGTCGTGCTCGAACGGTTCGCCAGCGACCGCGCTGTGCAGGAAACGGCCCAGCGACAGCGACTCGTTCTGCTCGTCATCGGGCGAGTAAGCCGGATTGAGCTGCGACTTGTCGAAGGCGTGCTTGGGCGACTTGTTGATGATCGTCCGAAAAATGGACGACGAGACGCTCACCTCGACGCACAGATCAGGGCGATGATAATCGGCGAGCGGGATGCCACGGTAAATTCCGGGCGTGGTGATCTGGCTTCCGTCCCACTGGATAGACTGCATGACGACACGAACCTCCGGCGCAAAGCAGTGACGACCTTGGCGCGAGCCAAGGGCGGCAGAGTGCGATGATTTGGAAGCGGGTCACCTGCTACACGGCAGGCGATGACACCGTGGTTTCGAGATCATGAGGGGCGATGGTTGATTTGCTGCTCTTTGCGCCCGCCTGATGTGATCGATTGTCAATCTCGCATATTGGACTGTCAACAGCTCGACGCAGCGCAGACCCGGAAAGTTTTGCGCGGCGTGTTGCAACACGTAACAACTACGCACCACTGAGTCAGTGCCGCTCGTCGCTGCTACCTGTAAGTTGAGCCAGACCCGTTTTTTTTAGGTGCGCGCAAATTTCCTCGTGACACGAGGCATCATCAGGGATGATGAATTGCGGATGCGGTTCAGCGTCTGGGACAACCCCGAGTCCGAACAGGTTCTTCGCGCGATGTGGATGCAAGGTAGCTCAGCGGCCCTCATCGCAGATGCCCTGCACACGTCGCGCAATTCCGTCATCGGCAAGGTCCATCGCCTCGGGCTGTCGCGCACGCAGCGCAAGCCGAAGACCGCGAAGCAGCCGATCAGGTCCAAGGTCGTGCCGCTGCGCCCCAGGGCGAAGCCGGTAGCACGTCCAGGCGAGCCCGTGCCGTTCCTCAAGGCGAAGTGGTTTCACTGCCGCGCCGTGCTCGATCAGCGCGGCACGGACGGCCTCGCGCTGTTCTGCGGCCAGACGAAGGCTAACGGCTCGCCCTGGTGCGCCAAGCATCGGCGCGCGTTCACCGCCACCAGGCCAGGAGGTCCCCATTAGTAGCGCGGCCCGGTGATCCTCCCGCTTCACCGAGGCCCCGCAAAACGCAAAGGGACACCGATGGCGAAAGCAGCGAACACGACCAACGATTTCGAACCTGAAGTCGTGCAGGGACTCCTGGGGAAGATCGACGGCTACCACGCCGACCTTGCGAGCGAGCGCGGCACGTTCATGAAGACCTGCCGCAGCATCCGCGAGAGCATCAGCAACGTCTACACCGAAGCCAAGGCACGCGGCATCCCGCAGAAGGAGCTGCGGTCGCTGGTCAAGATCAGGCTCAACGAGGCGAAGAACCGCAGGATTTACGAGGAGCTTGAGGCCGACCAGCAGCTGACGTTGTCGATGCTGGCGACTGCCGAAGGCGTCAAGGACCTGCCGCTCTGGCGGGCCGCCGCCATGATGGGTGATGCAAGCGCCACCGCTCACTGATTGGGGGGCGGTCCATGCACAGCATCGTTGCAGGCCCTCGCGCGACCGAGTTCGCACTCTTCCCATCCGCGCAGAAGGCGCTGGCTGAACTCGATCATCTGGCGGCCGAGATCAGGAACGCACCTTCCATCGATATCATCGAGGCAGCTGCGAACGCGGCTGCTGGCTATCAGCGCATGTTCAAGCCGGTGAAGGCGGTTGCCGACCGCGCTGGCGAAGTCTGGGTCGAAGCCGAAGTCAAGATTGGCGAGGAACGGAAGAAGGTCGGCAAGGCGAAGGGTGCTCGCGCAGGCGGGAAGAAAACCGGGCCACGCGGGACCTATGTGGACCCGCGTGACTCGGCCCCCACCGTCTTAGAACTCGGGATCGACAAGAAGCGCCTGCTCCGGGCGGAAAAGCTCGCCGACATGGGCGAAGACGAGCGCGCCGCGCTGACGGCCGATCTTAAGGCGGCTGACAAAGCGGTCACACCCGCCGCGTTGCTCGCGGCATCGCGCAAAAATGCGAAGGCCGAAAAGCGCCAGGCGGCGCTGACGGCGGTCTTTTCCGAGACCGGGCCGTTCGATGTCGTCGTGATCGATCCGCCCTGGCCAATGCAGAAGATCGACCGCAACGAGCGGCCGAACCAGGACGCCTTTGACTATGACGTGATGACGCTGGAGCAGATCGAGGCCTTTTGGCCCAGCGAGATCGCACCGCACCTGAAGGACGACTGCCACGTCCTTTGCTGGACCACCGAGAAGTTTCTGCCCGCAACGCTGGCGCTCCTCGAAAAATGGGACCTGCGTTACGTCTTGACGATGGTCTGGCACAAACCCGGAGGCTTCCAGCCGCACGATCTGCCGCAATACAACGCTGAGTTCATCGTCTATGCCCGCAGGGGCACGCCGGTCTTCACCGACACGAAGGACTTCAACGTTTGCAACTCGTGGCCGCGCCGCGAGCACTCGCGCAAGCCAGCGGAGTTCTATGAGCTGATTGCGCGAGTGACGGGGGGGTCGCGGCTGGATGTGTTTGCCCGCGAGGCTCATTCCGGCTTTGCCCAGTTCGGCAAAGAGATCTCCAAATTCCCGGAGGTCGCGGATGCCGTATGAAACCGACCGCCAGACATCGGACCGCTTCCTGCCCGAGGTCAAGCGGCTGATCTCGCCTTACCTGCTCGACGCGACTCCCGACTTCATCGACCAGAAGCAGGCCGCCGATTTGATGACCGTGCTCGGGCGCGATATTCGCATCGGCGTCCGTGTGCGTGCATTTGGCTATGCCGAGCGGTACCCGCATCAGTTCACCCTGAGGTGTCAGCGCGATACCGGCACCGAAACTGAGCTGTCGAAGATCATCAACGGATGGGGCGACTGGTTCTTCTACGGGCACGCAGCCAGCCCCGAGGGGCTGGAGATTTCGCCTTGGTGGTTGATTGATCTCGCGGCTTTTCGCGCGGCGTTGATCCGCGAGGCGCGGAACGGGACCGAGCTGCGCCACGGCGATGGCAGCAACGGCGACGGCACGCACTTCAAATGGTTTGATGTCCGGTCATTCCCGCCGCATCCGCCGCTCTTGATCGCGTCGAGCGAGGTCTATTTCTCATGACCTACTCGCCGCGCATCCTGGCTCTCGATCTGGCGGCGCGCACTGGCTGGGCGCTCGGCTATCCGAACGACGAAGCGCCCCGCTCGGGATCGTTCCGCCCGGCGCGTGAGGGCGCGAGCATGGGAGCGCTCTTTTCCGCTTGCCGACAGTTGCTGGACGATCTGCTCAACATCGAGCCCGACATCAAGCTGATCGTCTTCGAAGCGCCAATGACGCCGCAGCAGATGGCTGGCCGAACGACCGCCGACATCATGCGGAGGTTGAGCGGCCTTTGCGCGGTGGTCGAGGAGCTGGCCTGCACACGCGGCGGCTACGACGTGCGGGAGGCGCGCGTGTCGGATGTGCGCTCCCACTTCATCGGCTCGAACCGCCACAAGCGCGACCAGGCCAAGGCGCTGACGATCAGCGCCTGCCATCGGCTCGGCTGGGCCCCGGCCGACGACAACGCCGCCGACGCGCTCGCGCTCTGGCACTTCCAGGCGTCAATCCTCGATCCCAAGCTCGCTCTGCAGGCCTCTCCACTTTTTCGACGGAGGATTGCGTGATGGTCGAATGGTACATGCACAACATCCCGGATTGGATGGACGGCACGGAAGGCCTCGATGATGGTCCGTACCGCGCCTATCACGTCGTCTGCCAGCTGATCTATTTGAACAATGGGCCCATCGCGCTGCACGAGCAAGGCATCGCAGGTCGCTGTAACCAGCACATCCTCGCTTTCCGGAAGAACCTCAAGACCCTGCTCGACGCCGGAAAGCTGTCCCTGATCGACGGCCGACTTTCGAACGACCGCGCTGCAACCGAGCTTCAACGTGTCCACAACCACCGCCTGACCTCGGCCAAAGGGGGCAAGGCTAGTGCCGGGGTTCGCAAGAGGTTGAACGGCGGTCAGCATGATAACTCTCTGAAAGATAACGACCAGCCGTCAAGTCCACTGTTCGATCAGCAACACCATAAGAGAAGAGAAGAAGAGAGTAGAGAAGATAAGAAAGAAGAAGATGACGCTTCGCTTGGGTTTGTTTCCCTCAACCGACAGACCGAGCCCGAGGCCGCCCAGGATCGCAAGCGCGTCCTGTCGGACTACGACTTCATGTCCGACGACGGATCGGTCCTGATCCTCGCTGACGAATTCGCCGAACTGGAACGCGAAATCACAACAATCAAATCGGTGCGCGCAATCGTGCGTAACGCTTGTCGCTCCTGGCTGAAGGAGATCGCGCCGAGCGAGCGCAAGCAGGCCCTGCTGGCGTTTCTCCGCAAAAAGCAGCGCGAGAACCTGCAGCGCAGCGCATCGTCCTCGCTGAAGCCCGATCAGGCGACGAAGGCTGCGTTCAACGAAAAGCTGAAGGAGCGCGACGCCCACGCTGCACGCGTGGCCGCCTACCGCGGAAGGGAAGCACAACGGAGGATGGAGAAGGAAGCAAATGCACGGCAAGCCGAGCCCAACGGAAGCGGCGGTCATCTTGGCCCGAACGGGTGCGACTAAGCCCGGAAAGTATCGATGTCCGGTGTGCAGCGATCACCGGAAGCATCACAAGCACCAAAAGTGTCTCTCCGTGAAGGAAGCGAGCATCGGCGATGGTTTCATTTTCAAATGCCACCACTGCGGATTTGCAGGTTATGCAGACCCGGCTGTCCGAACAGGCAATCGAGTGGATGCGCGTCGAGCGCGGGATCAGCGTCGAGACTTTGCGCAAGATGCCCGTCGCATCCGGCAACGTGTTTTTTCCCGACCTGAACCGGCGCAGTGATGCGCTGTTCTTCCGATACCCGGAGGGCTGGAAGGCGCGAGCCTATCCCGAAAAAGCGTTCACCTCGCGCAAGGGCACGACGCTGACGTTCTGGAATATCGAGGCCGTGCTCGCTGGCCCGATGACAGTGGTTTACATCGTCGAGGGCGAGCTTGATGCCTGTGCGCTGGTGGAAGCGGGCTTGCCTGCTGATCAGGTGCTGGCCGCGCCCGCAGCGAACGGCGGCTCCTACGAGTACGTTCTCGACGCGCAGCAGCAGGGCGTGGCCAAAGCGAAGAAGATCGTTTGGTGCGGCGACCAGGACGAAGCCGGATTGAAGCTCCGTGCAATGATGGCGCAACTGTTCGGCTTCTCGAATTTTTTCTTCATCGAGTGGCCGGAGGGCACGAAGGACGCGAACGACTTCCTGCGCAGCGACGGCGCGACGGACCTGCGCGACAAGGTTCTCCACGCGCCCATGCCGTGGCCTGTCGATGGCCTGTTCCGCATGAGCGACCTTCCGGACCCGCCGCCGATGACGGTCTGGCACCTTGGCTTCGATGACTGGAAAAATCGCTGCCATGTCGCGGCCGGTACGCTGTCGGTCGTGACCGGCCATCCTGGTATGGGCAAGACCACGCTGTGGACGCAGCTCTGGTATCAGACCATCGCAAGGTACGGTCTCGTCGCCTGCATCGCCAGTTTCGAGACCCGTCCGAAGCCGCATCTGCGACGGCAACTGCGGACGCTGCATGCGCGCAGGCTTGAAAAGTCCTTGGACGCTAACGCCAACGAGATCGCCGCCGCCGACAGGTGGATCGAGGACCACTACCTGTTCTTGCAGCATCCCGAACGTCGCCCGACGTTGCAGTGGTTGCTAATGAATGCGGAAGTCGCCGTGCGGCGCTACGGCGCAAAAATCCTCCAGATCGATCCGTGGAACAGGCTTGAAGCAAGCCGCGAGCGCGGCGAGAGCGAGACCGACTACATCGGCCGTTGTTTGCGCGAGCTGTACAGCTTCGCTGTCGATCTCGACTGCCATGTGCAGATCATCGCGCATCCGGCGAAGGCGAGCGACGGCTACCGTCGCAGCGATCCCCCCGAGCTTGAACACATCCATGGCTCAAAGCACTGGGACAACATGGTCGATCAGGGTTTCGTGGTGCATCGGCCGCGTCTGTTCAACGATGCAGGCAACTGCGAGTACTACGCCGAGCTTCATCACAAGAAAGCGCGCTTCGATGAGCTGGGCTTCGCGACGAAGTTCGGCCTGGAATTTCAGTCCGACTGCGGCCGGTACACAACCTGCAATCTGCAAACGAAGAAGCCGAAGCAGGCAGCGATGTCCAGCGAGGACGAATGATGGATTACGCCGAATACCTGCAATCCACCGGAATGGCGGGCAAAAGCAGGCGCAGCAATGCGTCGGGCGCGCGGCTTTTGCGAACGCTGCGGGCGTCCGGCGCAGGAGGTTCATCACAAGACCTACGAGCGACTGTTCTGCGAGCGCGACGACGATCTCGAAGCGCTCTGCGCCCCGTGTCACCGGATGGAGCACCGCCGATTGTCGCTGAAGGACGCCCAGCGACAGGAGCGGCGGCGGCAGCAGTACGGTGAGCGCCGCGTGCGCGATCTCTATGCACCGAAAGGGAGGCTTGGAAAATGAGTTGCATGCTGATCCGGCGCGAGGCGATGAGTTTCAACCCGCTGGGGGACATTGTCCTCGACGACGACGCGCCATCGATCTGGGATGGGCCCCATGTCGGCAAGCGGCTGTGCGAGGCGATGCAGACCCTGCGGCTGCTGCCCATGCCTGGGGTCTGCGGCCATCGGCCTGGCTGGCCGCCCTACGTCTACGAGTTCGAGGACCTCGTCGAGCAGCACAAGCAGGGCGAGCTGGAGCGGACGCAGCAGATGCAGAACCGCACCAGGCTGCTGCCGTCGCTTCGCGATGTGACCCGCATGGAAGCGGCGATCTGTTGGCCCGCCCAGTACCTCGGGCGGCTCGCGCACCTGGTCTCGGCCGTGAATGCCGTGGCGTTGGCTCACGCCCTGGATCGCGATGCGGGGTGGGTCGCGGCCAAGCGCGGCGGCTATGCGGACACTTGGCGGCAGCGCCACGACCAGGGCTGCGAGATCATCGCTCGCGAGTTGCGCAAGAGGCTGGTCCCGGTGTTCTGAGAGTGCCTAATGGAATTTGAAATCCCTCACGGTGCGGAGCGTGAGTATCTGATCATCTTCGGCGTGGCGGCGGTCTATATAGGCACCAGCCCGATTGGGGAGCCGTGCATCGTCGACGCAACCCGCGATCTCAATCTGACCTTGCACGCAATGCAGGGGAAATGGCTACGGTCGGAAATCTCGCGCGCCTACTGGGTCAAGGACCGCGACACCGCCGAGGCAATCGCGGCTGAGGTTGACAGCGTGCTGCCGCATGACCAGGACGGTCGGCTCGCTGTGCGCGCCGAAGTCGCAGCGCGGCAGATCGAGGCAGTCGCTCGCTCCTGGCATATCCCGCTGACCAATCACGACGCAGCGATGTCGCGCGTGAAATCGGCGGTCAGGCATGTCCAGGAGGTGATCGATGCGGCGAACGCGACCGGCGAGCTTGCCTGGTTCAACGCTGCCTATCGGGCCTGGCGTCTCGATGCGAAAAAAACCGGAGCGGGGATGAGCTACGCTGAAGCGAGGGCGCGGCTGCGCAAGGCTGTTACCAAGCAGCTGATTACGTTGGACGTTCTCGATTGCAGCGAACATCTGTTGCCGGACATTTTCCCGCTGCTTGGAAGCGTCGGACAAGAACCAGCCGAAAAATGTCCGACTAGCTGATGAAGATTTACGTTGACGCCGCAAAAAATCCCGCCCATCTATCGCGCGACGGCGAGCGGGCCCATCGGTTGCCCGAATGACAATCACCCAGCACCAGAAGCGCAAAGAACTGGAGAAGCAGGCGACTGCGCTCCTACGCGGAGAGCGTCTTGCACCCGCTGGGCCGATTGGATTGATCGGAAAGATGAAGCGCCGCGAGGCGGACAGCAATCTGACCAAACGTAACCGTCGCGAGACTGTGGTCGAGCTTCGCTTTCTCTACCGGCAGCTATCGAAAGCAGCGCGCCAGGGCCTGGCCAGCCGCTTCAAACAGCAGCGCATCGCCGATCCGACGCTCGACTGGAATGCGTGGCTCGCCAGAAATTTACGTTGACGGCTAAGTCCGGGCCTGCGCTTGATCGCAGCACAGCTCGACGCCAGAGCCCGGCGCTCTCGGGTCGAGGCCGTGGTTTCATCTAGCACAGAGACTTGGATCAACCGGCCCCGGTTAACGGACGCCGGTTGTTTTTTCGTACCGAGGGGTCCACTCCAATCTCGTCATGTCCGCTTTGCTCCTAAAATGACGCGGTTGCTGCGAAGCGGCGAAATGACGCGATGGGCCAACAGGCGACATCACCTGATCACAAGACTGCGCCTTGACGTGCAGGAATCTCAAACTGGAAGAGAGCCCCCCTTGGCTCGCACGCAGTCGCCCACAGCCGTCCACCATGCGCTTCGATAATTGAGCGGCAGATTGCCAATCCCATACCGACGCCGCCAGCCTTCGTCGTGTAAAATGGGTCAAAGAGACGTGGAAGGTTCTCTGGGCTCAGCCCCGGACCGGTATCCCGGACGCCAACGCGGACGCCCTCGCCGACGATGCCCTCGGTGCTGATCAGCAACTCGCGTGGTCCACCATCCACGGCACTCATTGCCTGAATGGCATTGATGGTCAGGTTCAACACGACCTGTTGAATCTGAATCCGGTCCGCCTCGACATGCCGCAACTCAGGTGCCAGTTGTGCCCGCAGCGACACCCCGTGTTTCAAGGCCTCGCCGTGGGTCAATACGGTCACCTCCTGGATGGCCTCATTGATATCCACCGGCTCCTTCCTTGGCGGCTGCTTCTTGGCAAGATCCATCAGGCCGGTGATGATATCGCTGCCTCGGCATGCATCGTTAATGACCCGTTCTAGCGAAAGCTTCGCCTCCTCAAGATCAGGCGGCTGCATCGCAAGCCACCGCAGACCGGCGTCTCCGTTGCCCTTGACGGCAGTGAGCGGCTGTCTGAGTTCGTGGGCAATCGAGGCAGTGAGTTGTCCGACAACGGCGACACGGTTTGCGTGAGCCAGTTCGGTCTGCACCTCACGATACTGACGCTCGCGGCGGGTAATCTCCAAGGCAACGGTCGCCTCCGCGGCAAAATCTGTGACCAGTTCGATCTCTTTCTCCGTAAAGGGCTCTACGCGCCGCCGCCCAATACTAAGCACTCCGATTAGCTCGTCGTTTCTCAGCATTGGCACGTAAAGGCCCGTCCGAAAGCCCGCTTTGACCAAAGCCACTAGATAGGCCTCGCCCGCTCGATAGACTTCATGTGCGGCTAAGTCGGGGATGTGGACCGGCGACTTGCTTGCGGTGAAGCGACCTATAAAGCTGCTGTATTCCAGAAGCATTGGCGGTGGATACTGCTTTAACACCAAGCCTTTATGGGCAACGAGACGAAGGCCGGCTTCCTCGACGAGCCGGAAGCCACCCGCGTCGGCCCGGCACACGCGTGCGGCGTTGTCCAGGATGGCTTGGAATATGGGCTGCAAGTCGTTTGGTGAGGAGGCAATGGCGCGCAGCACTGCCGAGATAGCTGTCCGCTGTGCGGCGAGTTCAGTTACCTGCCCCCGGAGTTCAGTTACCCGCTCCTGCAGCTCCGAGCGGGAGAGAGGATCTGGCGCACGGGCGTCCCCTTTGGTCATGCGGCATCATTCAGTCGAGTTCCATGGCGACAGCCGGAAGCTAACACGGCGTTGCGGCTTTCGCTAGGCTGGCCCCGCCGCTATCGCAGCGTTACGACCATTTCACTGCATTGGTCCATGACCGCCCTGGGTCATTCCCTTCGCTCTGAACGCTCCGGTTTTGCACCAACTACGGACATGGCGCCACGCTTCGCCAACTACTGCTGAGGGCCAACAATAGCTGACGTTCACAAGCAGCATCGAACTCGACGACTTCCTCAACGGAAACGTCGCGAAGCATGGACGCCAAGAGCAAGGGCTTCGCCGTTGCTATGCGGCCCGTCGCTGGATGTTGCCGGCTGCGTCCCGAATAACTTCATACACGCGCCGAGGCTGGGAAAGCATCGGCACGTGACTTGATGCAAGTTCGGTAACCTTGGCGTTCATGCGCTTGGCCAGGAAGCGCTCCAGCTCGGGCTGTATGGTCCGATCCTCAGAACCGACAATGTAAGATGTCGGCTTGTGTTTCCAGGCGGCACCCGGAACGGGTTGACCGAAAAGATCAGCCAGTGGTGCCATTTGCGTAGCCCAAACCAGTTGCTGCTCGGGTGCCGGCAGGTCGCCTGCAAATTCGGGAACGCCGGATGGACGAAGCCATATGCGCCCGTCTGTCACTTCGACGTGCTGGAAAATCGGCGTGGCCGGGTACTTGTTTTGGTCGACAAGCACTGTGTCGCCGTCCTCCGGTGCAAACGCGCATATATAAACGAGCGCTGCCACCCGGCTGTCAGTCCCGGCTGCCGTGATGACAGCGCCACCGTAAGAATGACCGACGAGAACGACAGGACCGCTGGCGCGGGCGAACGAGGTCCGAACTGCGGCCGCGTCGTCAGCAACGGTGTTGAGATGGTTTTGCGTCGAGATCACTTGAAAGCCATCCGCCAAGAGCAGCGGGATCACTCGGGGACGTGCGATTGCGCACGCCCCGCTCCGTCTTGGGCCCGCCTCGACTAGCCGCCGCTGGCCTTGACTTGTGGCGGATGCTTCATGTCGATTAATGGCACCGGATTGTCGGGTTGCTGAAGATTGGGTCTCCAGTCGTTCGAGGCGCCACCGGGGAGCCGTTTAATGCTCGGAAAATCAACAATCGACTTGTTGAAGTCCATCACGACCGCAGAAATCAGCGCAAGGACCCAGCCGTTGTCCTGTCCCGACCATTTGCCCGGTGAGGACTGCGCCAGCCGTGCCGACATGGCGCCGTTGAACGTCATGTCATATTTCTCGAACGGGTCCATGGTGAGGTTGTAAATCGCGCCGATTGACCCGAGGTTCTGCTCCGACCCGAGCCAGGTATCCTTGGCCGTCCACAAATATTTCCACGCGATGGAGAGATTGGGGTTCTCGGGATCGCCGGCGACGTCGGCGCGTGCTCCCATGAAGTTTTCGCCATCGATGTAGATCCACGATCTCCGGGCGGAATGCTTGGCCTGCCCGAGGATGTACTCGCTGTTGTCGATGCTGTCGAAGTAGATCGGTTTGTTGTTGTTATCGACCCACGCACCGTGCGGCGGCGGGGTGAGACCGACCATCTTGGCGAGCGTCGCCCAGCAGTCGATATGCGACATCATCTCGTCGTACTTCGCGCCGGCCGGGATGTGTCCGGGCCACCACATCAAACCCGGCACCCGCCAGCCGCCTTCGAACGCCGAACCCTTTTCGCCGCGGAACGGCGAGGTGCCGGCGTCGGGGTAGGCATCCTGCCAGGCGCCGTTGTCCGCCGTCACGATGACGATCGTGTCTGGCGCCTCCGCGCGGATTGCATCCATGATCCGGCCGATGTCGTCATCGAGTTCCATGAGCGAATCCGAGTAGTCACCGAGGCGCGACTTCCCGGCGAACCTGGTTGCCGGATTAGTGGGGTTGTGCATGTGCATGAAGTTCACGTCCACGAAGAACGGCTTGTCGTCCTTGGCGTGCTTCTTGATGTAGTCGATCGCGTAATCGGCTTGCCGGACGTCGAAGTTCGCCAAGTATTCGTAGCTGATGTCGGCGACCTTCTTAGCTGGTTGGCCGGCCACGCCCTCCCATTCGTACATGTTCACGACGTCGAAGTAGGCCTTCTTGAACTCCGGGTTATACGACGGGAACCAGGGATGGAAGTACCGGGATGTGTCAGCGTAGGTGTAGACGCCCGGATAGTAGGCGCCGAACGCCTTCATCTCATCGAAGCCGTGCTCGATCGGATAAGACTCCGGCTTGTCCCCGAGATGCCATTTACCGGAGAAGTAAGTCCCATAACCGTTCTTCTTAAAGAACTCCGCGATGGTGGGCGTCTCCTTCTTCAGCGCATTCTCGTCGCCTGGAGCGACTACGATCGAGAGCGCGGTACGAATCGGGACGCGCCCGGTTATGAAGGAGGCGCGGCCCGCGGTGCAACTTGCTTGCCCGTACCAGTTGGTGAACACCGCGCCTTCCTTGGCGATCCGGTCGACGTTCGGGGTCGGATGGCCAAGGGCGGTGCCGCCTCCCGAATAAGCACCGAAATCGTTCCAGCCAGTGTCGTCTGTCATCAACATGACGATGTTGGGCCGCTTCTGCTGTTGCGCGTATACCGGCACGTTCGTAAGCGCCGTGACGGCGACGCCTGCCAACAGGCCATGCCGCAATGCTCGTCCGATTTTCATGGGTCGGTTCCTCCGTTTGACGTTACCGAGTGGTCCGGAGTTCAGCTGGAGAGGAACGTCCGATGCTATGCATTTTCGGCAGATCAAATTGAATTGTGAGGTAGAGAGACGGTCGCGGACATCCAGACAAGCCAGCCGAGCCTTCGTGGCGCGGCCGCTAGGATAACTGCGAAACGCCGGTGCTGGGAGTTGACGGCGTTATGGCTTCGCAGCACTCGGCGGACCCGATCTTCTTGATCTTTTTCCGTTACGGTGCTAGCGCGTTTCTGAATATGCTCACCTTCGAGGGCGCCGGCTGTCACCGGCGCCTTTTCGGCATGGCTGATCACGCGGCCCGTCAGCGACCAACAGGCGCGCGACGCCAAAGCCACCCTAAACAAGAGCTGGTAGCCTGGCGACGTCGAATTGATGAAGCGACACCAACGGGTCGCATAAGTCGCTTGGACGAACGATGTCGGTTTGCGGTCATTCGCGTCGATCTAACCGCATACCGACGACTTCCGCTCTACCCCTGCGAATTTTGAAGGTGAGGACTCTAGGACGTTGTAAGCCTGTCGCGCAAAGCTTGACTGAGGCAGCTGTGCCGGACGCTATTTAGTTCGTGCGGTGTGGAGGCTTCTTCTTTCGATGCTGTGTCGGCTGCGTTGCCTTTGGAGGCTGCGGAGCTTGCGGCCAGTAGGCACAAGGCGCACAGCTACAGGCACAGCCACAGCCTCTGGCCAGCCTTGGTTTTTGGAAGAGCGGTGGTGGTCCAGCATTTTCCTTGTCGAAGACATGGAACGTCGCCAAACTAACGTCGGAGATTTCCTCCTCACCAAGAAAGAGTTCGTGCTTCTGCGAGGGCGGTGATGTATTCGCCGACGCTTCGCTAGTTGAGGCGCACGCACCGCTTGCCGCCGAGAGAGACATGGCGGCAAACCCTAGAGCGGGTAAGGCTTTGCTCCGACGCTTGCCTATGGAAGAGCGCTTCGGCATGGCACAATTCTCCCACTTGCTTGGGCATACTGGACTAAACTGGCGTGATGAAATCCGACCGAGCTAGTTCCAGTAAAGACCAATGATGGCGGTGGTGAAGGCTATGCCGACCCCGGCGGCGGTCAAGCCTTTGGCCAAGCGGGAAGCCGACTTCAGCGTGCAAGAGTGCTGGTGCGCCGGCGCTCCTATTTCGTGAACCTCGGCCTTGAGGATGTCGGTGGCGTTTCCGCCGCGGGCGAAAGATTGAACGTCAGCCAGAGGTTCCAGCCTGCTGGGCGATTGGCATTGGCGAATTCACCGTAGGCCTTCAGGTTCAGATAGCCCTGCATGTCTCCGACCGGGAAAATGTAACCAACCTGCGGTCCGATGCCCTGCACCCGCGACCGGAAGCAGCCGACGCGATCGCCGGAGCCACTGTCGCAGCCGATCTCCTGATAGAGGTAACCCACGAGGCCGACCTGCCACTGCTTGGTCAGAAATTGCGACGCGCCCCAGTCGAGGTGCATGTCGACGCCGCTTTGATATTGAGTGGCCGGGTTGACGAAGTTGTATGTGAATCCCAGCACCGTCGAAAATTCATGCCCGGTCTTTGGATCGAAATAGGTGTAGCCGCCGCCCGCATCGATTGCCCAGTGCCCGATCCCCAAATTCGCAAGGCGGGTTGACTGGTAGGCGCCGGCCGGGAGGTCGGCGGTAATGTAGGTCATGTAGTTGTTGGTACCGGCATTCCACTTCAGCGCGAACTGCGGGACCAGATCACCAAATGCAATGATCGAGCTGTCGATGCTGTCGAAGCGCGAGAAGGGGATAGCGCCGCCCGGTGTCGTCAATGTCCCCACAAGCGATCCCGCCAGCGACGTGGAGTTGGAACCGTAGGCCGCTAGCAGGCTGGCAGAGGCCTGACCACCCAGCACCGGCGTCGCAAAGGTGTAGGTCCCGGCCAGAAAGCCAAGATTCACATTCGCATTGACGTTCGCGTTCACGTTGACGTTCAGATTCGCGGGAATGCGACCAAGCGTGATCTCGCGTGCCCGCGCCACGTCAGCGCCGGCGGAGACCGAGTCATGATAATAGATCGAGGTCACTGACCATCCCGGGGCCTGCGCTGGGACAGCCGCGAGGCTGCCAAAGAATCCGGGTATCCAAAAGCTGACGCCGCCTTCATCAGCGCGAGCGGTTTGAGTGGGAAGCGCGAGTAGCGCGGCCAATACCCCAATAGGAAAATACCGCCGAGAAAAACTGGGTTCCAACCCCAATCGAAGCCATCGCATTTTGGCACCCCTTCATATTTTTTTGCCTACAGCGATCTCCAAGGCGGCCGGCTTAGGAGACTCAACTCGAGATAATCATATTTTGCACCGCCACTCTTTCGTATGCAGAATCGGCAAGCCGCCCGTTCGCTCGATGTTTATCGGAAGACTGTGCCTGGAGCGCCACAGCCTGCCAGCCGGGCCTCGGACAAGAACAACGGCTAAAAAGCGCGCGCGGGCTGTCGGCTTCGTTGAACACTAGAGGCGAGTCTTCGTGGCGAGGGGTCGCCGTTCGGATGACCACCAAGCGTGCGCGGTGGCTCCTAGGGATTCGCAGACAGCACTTCCGAGTTGGGTCATTCGCGACTGAGCCGGGCGTGCTCGCTACCAATCGATGTCCGCTTCGGTCCCGATAGCGACCGCTTTTGAGCAGACGCAGTAAATGACGCGAAGGGCCAATAGCCGACATTGCTTGATCACGGGACTGCGCCTTAACGGCCAGGAATAATCTCAAACTGGAAAAGGGCTCCTCTTGGCTCGCACTGAGTGGCCCACAGCCGTCCCCCGTGCGCTTCGACTATCGAGCGGCAGATCACCAATCCCATACCCATGCCGCCAGCCTTGGTCGTGTAAAATGGTTCAAAGAGATGCGGAAGGCTCTCTGGGCTCAGCCCCGGACCGGTATCCCGGACGCCAACGCGAATGCCTTCACTCTCGATGCTCTCGGTGCAGATCAGCAACTCGCGTGGCCCACCATCAGTGGCGCTCATTGCGTGTACGGCGTTGACGGTCAGGTTCAGCACAACTTGTTGAAGTTGGAGACGATCCCCTTCGACGTGCGCCAACCGAGGCGCCAGTTGCGTGCGGAGGGACACTCCGTGTTTCCCGGCCTCGCCATGGGTCAACACGATCACCTCTTGGATGGCCTCGTTGATATCCACCGGCTCCTTCTTTATCGGCTGCTTCCTTGTAAGGTCCATCAAGCCGCTGATGATATCGCCGCCACGGCGCGCACTCTCAACGGCCCTCTCGAAACAAAGCTTCGCCTCTCTGAGATCAGGCGGCTGCATTGCAAGCCACCGCAGACCGGCGCTTCCATTGACGTCAACGCTACCGAGGGGCTGTCTGAGTTCGTGGGCAATCGAGGCGGTGAGTTGCCCGATAACAGCGACGCGGTTTGCATGAGCCAGCTCGGTCTGCACCTCACGATACTGGCGCTCGCGACGCGTAATGTCCAAGGCAATGGTCGCCTGCGCGGCGAAGTCTGTGACCAGTTCGATCTCTTTCTGAGTAAAGGGCTCTGGGCGCAGCCGTGAAAGACCAATCGTTCCGATTAGCTCGTCGTTTCTTAGCATCGGCAGCACGAGGAGCGTCCGGTAGCCCGCCTTAACCAAACCCACTGCGCCAACCTCTCCCGCGCGATAGAGTTCATGCGTGGCGAGGTCGGGGACGTGGATCGGCGCCTTGTTTGCGATGAGGGGACCATAGAGGCTACCGGGTCCGATTAGCTTTGACGGTGAATACGTGCCGGGGCTCTGTGTGCGCGCAACGAGACGAAGGCCTGCTTCCTCGGCAAGGCGGACGAAGCCCACATCTGCCCGGCAGAGGCGATTGGCGTTGTCGAGGATGGCATGGAATATGGGCTGCAAGTCGTGTGGTGAGGAGGCAATGGCGCGCAGCACCTCCGAGATAGCTGCCCGCTGTGCGGTGAGTTCAGTCACCTGCACCTGTAGCTCGGAGCTGGAAAGAGCGCCTGGCGTCGCCGCGTTTTCCCCTCGGCGGGTGTCTCTTTTTGTCATGCGGCGTCGTTCCGTCGACTTCGGTGCGCCGCCTCTCCCCGGCGAGCGGTCGGAAGCTAACACCGCGTTGCGGCTATTCACTGCGCTGGCCCTGCCGCTATCGCAGCTTTCCACGAATGGCAAAAACGTACAATGTCCGCTTTGGGTCGATTCCGTTGAAAAAGGCGGCAGTAGTCCTGATGTATTAGCGCCAGCGCCGATGGGGCCCAACGGCCGTTATACGGGTTTGAGGGATTGTGTTGGGATCAGCTTGGCCATCTTGCGAAGGTTCTGGGCGGTGGCTGCGAGGGTGAACTCATCACGAGCACCGTTTGGACCTCGTAAACGCAGACGGTCGAGCTTGAGAATGCGCTTGAGGTGCGCGAACAGCATCTCGATCTTTTTGCGGAGCCGACGCGAGGTGCCTCCTTCCCACGACCTTGCGATCTGGCGGGCCATGTCGCGAGCGCCCTCATAGATTGAGCGCGGCACCCTCCGTGAGGGCTGCTTGGGGCAACACCGGGACTTCAGTGCGCACCGATCGCAATCGCGCTTGCTGGCCATGTAAAGCATCGTGGCGCCATCGTTCACCAGCGCTCCGGTCGTGGTGAGTACCTTGCCGCCAGGACAGCGATACACGTCACCTGCGTGGTCATAGGTGAAGTCCTCGCGCGAGAATATCCCGTCTGTGCGGACCGACTTGTCGAACACTGTGACGTGTGGCTCGATGCCGTGCTCGTAGACCAACCATCCGAGCATCTCGGCCGAGCCATAGCCGCTGTCGCCGAGGAGCCGGCTCGGATAGAGATCGAACCGGTCGAGCGAGCGCTCAATCATGCGCTTGGCGGCCAACACCTCCGCCTGTCGGATTGCCGTGGTTGCCTCGACATCGACGATAATCGCGTTCTCGACGTCGACCAGGTAATTCGTCGAGTAGGCGAAGAAGGCTTGGCCGCCGTGCGCTCCCGTCCAGCGCGCCGCTGGGTCGGAGGGCGACACGAACTTCGGCGTGACCTCGGTCGCTGCTCCGAAAGCGGCATCGTCGAGGACGGCCAGATACTCATCGATCGCTCGGCCGGCGGCCTCCGGTGGAAGACCCTTGTCGCCTTCGATCCCCTTCTGCCGATTGGCATCGGCCTTGATCAAGCTCGCATCGACCGCAAATCCTTCACCACCGACAAGTCGTTCCTCGATGCAGCGGCGCAAGACGCTCTCGAACACTCGACGGAAGAGATCGCTCTCCCGGAAGCGACCATGCCTGTTCTTGGAAAAAGTCGAGTGATCCGGCACCGAACCGTTCAGGCCGAGCCGGCAGAACCACCGGTAGGCCAAATTGAGGTGGACCTCATCGCACAGGCGCCGCTCCGATCTGATGCCGCAGCAGTAACCGATCAGGAGCATCCGGATCATGAGCTCCGGATCGATCGAAGGTCGACCGATGCTACTGTAGAAAGGCGCCAGGCCCAGCCGGACCTCTTCGAGGTCGACAAACCTGTCGATCGACCGAAGCAGGTGGTCGGCGGGAATATGCTTCTCGAGCGAGAACTCATAGAACAACGCAGCCTGTTCGACTTGCCGATGCCCCATCATGATCTTCAGTCCTGCCAACTAAGCAGACTGAATCACTGGTATCTCTGAGTCGCAACAGCCGCCTTTTTCAACGGAATCGGTCATGTGTGGACGACGCCCGCGTTGCAAGAAGAATCTGGCGTTCGGCTTGCGGTCGGGTGCAAGTCATGTGTCCG
>NZ_JBANBJ010000079.1:0-41381 GCF_059803515.1 Bradyrhizobium sp. UFLA05-125
GCTCGGTCGCGCGCGGCTCGACGCTCGGCCGCAAGCTCCCGAGCGCGTCGACGTCGGCGTGAAACTGCCGGCCCGTCTCCTCGGTGACCTTGCGGATCGCCTCGTTGAGTGGCAGGCCAGGAAAATCCCGCGCAGCGCGGTCGTTGATCTTGTCGTCGACGTCGGTGATGTTGCGGACATATTTGACGTGCGCCTCGCCATAGAGGTGGCGGAGCAGCCGAAACAGCACGTCGAACACGATCACCGGCCGCGCATTGCCGATATGCGCGAAGTCATAGACGGTCGGTCCGCAGACATACATGCGGACGTCTTGAGGGTTCAGCGGCACGAATGTGCGCTTTTCCTTCGTCAGCGTATCGTAAAGACGCAATTCCATATGGATACCCATCGGCTGTTGGCCGGGCGTCCAGTGCTCTCAATGTGTTTTGAGAAAAGACGGCTCCAGCCAGCGAATCGCTAGCTCGTAATCTCGCGGCAAATGGCACAAATGGCGAGGAGACCGTTCATGCGGAACATATGGGCCACAAGCGGGCCTGCCGTCAAGTGAGCCGCGAAAAAGCCGCTTTCTCTGCTCAAAGCGCCCGCGTCCCGCCATCAGGGTTAATCATCCTTAAGCTTTTGAGTTTATTCGTGTGATGGCGGTTCCTCCCAAGCTACGGTGCATGTCATGCGATCTCTCCCGGCACTCCTTTGCTGTGCCTTCATCGTTGCCGCCTCCAGCGCTTCGGCGGAGACCCGCGTCTTCATCATCGCCAACCAGGCAGACGGCTACGGCGTCGATCAGTGCCTGGCCAAGGGTGAACAGTGCGGCGCGCACGCCGCGCGCTCCTATTGCCAGTCCCGCGACTTTGCCCAGGCCTCGTCCTATCGCCGCGTCGATCCCGACGAAATTACCGGATCCGTCCCCAAATCCGGCGCAAACTGCTCCCATGGCCATTGCGACGAATATGTCGCAATCACCTGCCAGCGCTGAATTCGCTCGGAACTGGCTGACTTTAGGCCCGATTTACGTTCCCGAAAACGACGTGACGATGCCCCGAGAAGCGGGTATTGGAGGGCGCGCATCGGCCCCCTGGTTGGGGCCGTGACATCGCTAGAATGGCGGATATGCCGGAATTTTTATCTCTCTCTCGCTCCCGTTCGATCCTTGCCAGCGCAGCGCTGATCAGCGCGCTCGCCCTCGGTACTGACGCTCTCGCACAAGCAGGCCCCCCGGGACCGCCGCCGCCCGCGCAAGCCGCACCCGGAGCGAACCCGATCTGCTCGCGGCTGGAGGGCCAGCTTGCCGCGCTCGACCGCGGCGGAAGCGGCGATCCGGCCAAGGACGACCAGATCCGCCGCTACCAGGATTCGGCGACCCGCCAGCAGGCCGAGCTCGACCGCGTGACGGCGCAGGCCAAGCGCATGGGCTGCGACAGCTCCGGCTTCTTCTCGCTGTTCAACAACCAGTCGGCGCAATGCGGTCCGGTCAACACCCAGATCCAGCAGATGCGGGCCAACCTCGACCAGATCACCTCAAACCTTGAGCGGCTGCGTGCAGGCGGCCCGGGCAGCTACAACCCGGACCGCGACAACCAGCGCCGCTCGGTGCTGGTCTCGCTTGCGCAGAACAATTGCGGCCCGCAATATGCCAACGCCGCGCAGTCGCAAGGCGCCGGCAATTTCCTCAGCAATCTGTTCGGCGGCGGCAACAACCCTAATAATCCTCCGCCCGGCGCGCCGCCCGCAGATCTTGGCCCGCAATCTGTCACGTATCGTACGGTCTGTGTCCGTACCTGCGACGGCGCCTACTTCCCGGTTTCGTTCGCCACCGTCCCGGCGCGCTTCCCCGATGACGAGAAGACCTGCAAGGCGCTGTGCCCGGCGGCGGACGCTGCGCTCTACGCCTATCGCAATCCCGGCGAGGACATGAATGCGGCAGTCTCGGTCAGCGGCCAGCCCTACACCGCGCTACCGAACGCCTTCAAATTCCGCAGCGAGTTCAACCCGTCCTGCTCGTGCAAGGCCGCCGGCCAGAGCTGGGCGGATGCGCTGAAATCGGCCGACGACAAGGCGGCAGTCCAGCAGCAGGGTGACATCATCGTCACCGAGGAGAGCGCCAAGAAGATGCAGCAACGGCAGCTCACCAAGGGGGCGCCGACGAGCAGCAAGAAGGGCGCGACGCCGCCGCCGGAGACGACAGCGACTGCGCCAGCCGCAACAGCGCCGGCGGACACCACGACCACGAACGAGAACAAACCGATCCGCTCGGTCGGGCCGACCTTCCTGCCGCAGCAGCAGAAGTAAGGCTGATCCCTACTGCACCGTCATGCCCCGCGAAGGCGGGCATCCAGTACTCCGCGGCAGAAGTCGTTTCCGACAACGTCCGCCGCGGAGTACTGGATCATCCGCCTGCCGCCTACGCTAAAGCTTCGGCGCGCCTAGACCTCAGCCTCGGCGAAGCCTTGACGTAGCCGGGTCGCGGATGATGACAGCGCTCTAAACGGCGCGACTGCCCGTCCAGCTTGCGCTCGCCCTCACCCCTCGAACGCGTCGATCGAGGCGCGGCTGCCGCGCGAGACGAGCGTCTCGTCCGGCGCGGGCAAGGGCTCGCCTTTGTCGCGGAAGCGGTTGGTGATGGGATAGCGGCGGTCGCGGCCGAAGTTCTTGCGCGTCACCTTCACGCCCGGCGCGGCCTGGCGGCGCTTGTATTCGGCAATGTTGAGGAGGTTATCGATCCGCGTCACCATCGCGCGATCGAAGCCGGCAGCGATGATCTCTTCCAGCGGCTCCTCGCGCTCGACCAGGCGTTCCAGCACCGCGTCGAGCAGATCGTAAGGCGGCAGCGAATCCTGATCTAGCTGGTTCTCGCGCAGCTCCGCCGTCGGTGGGCGCGTGATGATGTCGGGCGGAATGACCTCGCCGGAGGGGCCAAGCGCGCCGTCCGGCTTCCAGGCATTGCGCAGGGCCGCCAGCCGAAATACCTGCGTCTTGTAGATATCCTTGATCGGGTTGAAGCCGCCGTTCATATCGCCATAGAGCGTGGCGTAGCCGACCGACATTTCCGACTTGTTGCCGGTGGTCACCACCATCAGGCCGGTCTTGTTGGAGATCGCCATCAGCAGCGTGCCGCGGGTGCGCGCCTGGAGGTTTTCCTCGGTGATATCAGGCGGCAAATTCTTGAAGATGTCGGAGAGGATGGTCCCAAAACCGTTCACCGCCTCTGCGATGGGCAGCACCTCGTAGCGTATCCCGAGGTGGCCTGCGAGCTCGCCGGCATCCGCGATCGAGCTCGGCGCCGTGAAGCGATAAGGCAGCATCACGCCATGCACCTGATCCGCGCCGAGCGCATCGACGGCGATCGCCGCGCACAGGGCTGAGTCGATGCCGCCGGAAATGCCGAGCAGCACGCCGGGGAAACCGTTCTTGCCGACATAATCGCGCAGGCCCAGCACGCAGGCTGCATAGTCGGCCCTGTCGCCTTCGGGCAGTTGCGCAATCGGACCCGTGCAGCGCCAATCGTCGCCGGTCTTGGTGAAGTGCAGCGTGGTGACGCTCTCCTCGAATGCCGGCAGTTGCGCGGCAAGTGAGAGATCGCCGTTCAGCGCGAACGAAGCGCCGTCGAACACCAGCTCGTCCTGGCCGCAGACCTGATTGAGATACACCAGCGGCAGGCCGCTTTCGGTCACGCGCGCAACCGCGACCGACAAGCGAACGTCGCCCTTGTCGCGGGCATAAGGCGAGCCGTTGGGCACGAGGATGATCTCGGCGCCGGTCTCGGCCAGCGTCTCGACGACGTTTTCGTAGTCCTCCGATTCCTCCAGCCAGATGTCCTCGCAGATCGGTACACCGATCCGCACGCCGCGCACGGTCACGGGACCCGCCGCAGGGCCGCGCGCAAACAGCCGCTTCTCGTCGAACACGCCGTAGTTCGGCAGGTTGGCCTTGAAACGCAGGCCCGCGATACGGCCGCCATCGAGCAGCGCGCAGGCATTGTAGAGCTTGCCGTCCTCGACCCAGGGGGTGCCGACCAGCATGGCGGGGCCGCCATCGGCGGTTTCGCGCGCGAGTTTTTCGATCGCTGCGCGGCAGGCGGCCTGGAAGGCCGGCTTCTGCACCAGGTCCTCCGGCGGATAGCCGGCGATGAACAATTCCGGAAACAGCACGAGATCGGCGCCGTCGGCGATCGCCTGCACGCGCGCGGCACGCGCCTTCGCGGCATTGCCCTCGATGTCGCCCACGGTCGGATTGAGCTGGGCGAGCGTGACCGCGAATTCGTTGAGACGTTCGGTCATGGTCGCCCGTTGTCCAATCCTGTGGCTAAAGCATGATCCGGACCCGAAGGGCCGCGTTAGCGCAAAGTGCGAAGCGGTTTTCCCTCGCGACAAACGCGGAACGCGTTTGCGCGGAGATCATGCGCAGACAACAACCTAAAGCGCGATGACGATCATCCTAATCTCATCGCGCATTAGACGAAACCCAATCGCTCGACGAGCGCAAAGATCCAGAAGGCGCCAGCCATCAGCAGCGCCACGCCGACCGCGGCCGACCCCATGTCCTTGACCCGGCCGATCTGCTTGTCGTGGTCCATGGTGAGGCGGTCGGCGAGCTTCTCGATCGCGGTATTGAGCAGCTCGACCACCAGCACGAACCCGACGGCACAGACCAGCTCGACTGCGCGCATCGCGGTCGCGCCGATGAACCAGGCGAGCGGCAGCGACAGCAGGAGCGCAAAGATCTCCTCGCGGATGGCCTGCTCCGAGCGGAACGCAAAGGCCAGACCGTTACGGGAATTGATCGTGGCCTTCCAAATCCGCAGCAAGGTCTTAGAGCCCCGCTGCGAACGGCATCGGCTTGGCCTTGCCGACGCGTTCCTGCTTGAGCAGCTCCGCGACCAGGAAAGCCATGTCGATCGATTGCTCGGCATTGAGGCGGGGATCGCAGACCGTGTGGTAGCGGTCGTTGAGATCCTCATCCGTGATCGCGCGCGCGCCGCCGAGGCATTCGGTGACGTCCTTGCCGGTCATCTCCAGATGCACGCCGCCGGCATGCGTTCCTTCGGCCGCGTGGATCGCGAAGAACGACTTCACCTCCGACAGGATGCGGTCGAACGGACGCGTCTTGTAGCCGGTGGTCGAGGTGATGGTGTTGCCGTGCATGGGATCGCAGGACCAGACCACCACCCTGCCCTCGCGCTGCACGGCGCGGATCATGTTCGGCAGATGCTCGCCGACCTTGTCGGAGCCGAAGCGGCCGATCAGCGTCAGCCGGCCGGGCTCGTTGTCGGGGTTGAGCACGTCGATCAGCTTGAGCAGTTCGTCGGCCTTCAGCGACGGGCCGCACTTCAGCCCGATCGGGTTCTTGATGCCGCGGAAATATTCGACATGGCCGTGGTCGAGCTGGCGGGTGCGATCGCCGATCCAGATCATGTGGCCCGATGTCGCGTACCAGTCGCCGGTGGTGGAATCGACGCGGGTCATCGCCTGCTCATAGCCGAGCAGCAGCGCCTCGTGGCTGGTGTAGAAATCGGTCGCGCGCAGCTCGGGATGGCTTTCGAGATCGAGGCCGCAGGCGCGCATGAAGTTCAGCGCGTCCGAGATGCGGTCGGCCAGCTCCTTGTAGCGGCGGGACTGCGGAGAATCCTTCAGGAACCCGAGCATCCACTGATGCACGCTGCCGAGATTGGCGAAACCGCCGGTGGCGAACGCGCGGAGCAGGTTCAGCGTCGCCGCCGACTGGCGGTACGCCATCAACTGCCGCTGTGGATCGGGTACACGCGCTTCCTTGGTAAAGGCGATGTCGTTGACGATATCGCCGCGATAGCTCGGCAGCTCGACGCCATCAACCTTCTCCGTCGGCGAGGAGCGCGGTTTTGCGAACTGCCCGGCGATGCGGCCGACCTTCACGACGGGGACGGCGCCCGCATAGGTGAGCACGACCGCCATCTGGAGCAGCACGCGGAAGAAGTCGCGGATGTTGTTGGCGCCGTGCTCGGCAAAGCTCTCGGCGCAGTCGCCGCCCTGGAGCAGGAAGGCGTCGCCGGCTGCGACGCGGGCCAGCGCCTTCTTCAGATTGCGCGCCTCGCCCGCGAACACCAGCGGCGGAAAGCTCGCAAGCTGCGCCTCGACGTCGGCCAACGCCTTGGCGTCGGGATAGTCGGGGACCTGCAGCACGGGCTTGCTGCGCCAGCTCTCGGGTGTCCACCGCTCGGACATCGCAAATCCTCTTTCCTAAAGCGAAAACTGCAACCTGATCTGTGGGTTGCGCGAGCCGCCTTATACACAGGCTTGCACCGCCTCGCCAGTTGTAAATCCATTCCCGCACGCAAGCCCTTGCGGGCAAAGCCGAATTCGCATTTGCTGGCTCTGCGGGAGAAAACTGCGGGATATGCGTTGCCCATGGACGCGGCACTCGACGACGTCTTTATCGACGACATCACTTTCCCGGCCGTCGACGGGTATTCGCTAGGCGGCACCCTGTTCCTGCCGCGTAGCGCCGAGCGTCATGCCGTCCTGATCAATTCTGCCACCGGTGTCCCGCGAAAGATCTATCGCGGCTTTGCCTCCTACCTGGCCAACCGCGGCTCTGCGGTCCTCACCTACGACTATCGCGGCATCGGCGACTCCCGCCTGCCGGCGCTGGTCGGCTATAACCAGCGGAAATCGCTGGTCGGCTTCGAGGCCTCGATGTCCGACTGGGCCGCGCTCGACGTCACGGCGGCGGTCAAATGGATGCGAGAGCGCTATCACACGCTGCCCCTCAGCTATGTCGGCCATTCCTTCGGTGGCCAGGCGCTCGGGCTGATCGCGAACAACAGCGAGATTTCGCGCGCGCTGTTCGTGGCGTCGCAAGCCGCGACGTGGAAACTGATCCCGCCGCCGGAAAACTACCGCGTGTTCGCGTTCATGAACTTCATTGGCGTGCCCGTGGCTCATCTGCTCGGCTACGCGCCAGGCTGGCTCGGCATCGGCGAAGATTTGCCCAAGGGTGTGTTCCTGCAAGGCGCCAAATGGGTGAGCAGCCCGCGCCACCTCTTTGATTCCGGGTTGCCGGCGCTGGCAAACTTCGCAAGTTACAAGGGCGAGCTGCGCGCCCTCACCTTCTCCGACGATCCCTGGGCGACGCGGCCCGCGGTCGAGCTGCTCTGCTCCGGCTTCACCGCGACCAAGGCGGAAGTGCTCACGGTCAAACCGTCCGACGTCGGCATCAAGGGAATAGGCCATTTCGGCTTCTTCCGCCCCGACCACCGCGACACGCTCTGGCGCGGCGGGGCCGAGTGGATCCAGGCAGAGTGATCCCGGCTGCAGCCCTGGAGAAAAATGGCAGCGTTACGGGCGCCCGCCAGCGCCCGTGTCAAAGCGGGCAAACGCGGCGCTCGTCACCGCCCCCAGCAGAGACCAGAAGACCAGGCTCGTGAGCGTGACGGCGACCACGAACTGATGCGACAAGGAGGACGGCACGTTGGTCTCGACGTGCTCGAGCTCCGGTGCGCCGATCAGATGCGGCAACAGGAGCAAGATCACGCCGGCGATGGCCGCCGGCACCGAGCGGCGGAACACGATCAGCGCCAGGCCCGTGGCCGTCGCGAGCACTGCTGCCGTCCACCAGATCTGGCGAGACAGCAGCGGCGCGGCCGGCACGCCCGGCAGTTCCGGCGACAGGCCGAGGCCCGGGGCGATCGTGAACACGGCAAAGCCCGCAAGCCCCCACATCAATCCTTCATGCCAGGAGACAGGCCCGCCCGTCGCGCCGCTGCGGACGGCAAAGAAGCCGGCGAGAAGCAACGCAAAGCCGATCGCCGTCAGCACATTCGCGGCCGCCGTATAGGCGTTCCGCTCAAAACCGTCGCGCGGCTCCCAGGCCTCCGCGCCATGATCGTGGCCGGCGTGGTCGTGGTCGGCGTGATCGTGGCCGGTTGCCGCGTCCTGTGGTGCCGCGGCGGCCTCGTGATGGTGCGTTTCCGCCGCCTTCTCGAAGACTTCCGCCTTCAGGATGAGGGGCACCGTGCCGAACTGCTGCGCGGCCGTGACGATCAGGCCGACGATGAAACCCGAAATGACCGACGAAAAGACGATCGAGCGAAACGTGCTCATGCCACCCCGGTCAGTGGCAGGGAAATGCGTTCGAATGCCGGACATCGTGCGCGGCGTTGTGGACGACGTCGATATGGGAGAAACCGACGACACCGACGATGAAGAGGCCGAGCACCATCGCCATCAGGGCCTGGGTCAGCCGCCCGGCCTGCGCGGCAGCGACCGGGAAGTGCGTGACCTGTGCGTGTGACTGGCTCATGGCTGTGCTCCACCTCTGATTTGACCGCCTTCTAGCAGCTTCCGCGCGATGTCGCGACTGGTTAGATGCAGGTTTCTGCCGGCCGGAATGCGTTTTTGCACGACCTTGGCGCTCGCTGCCGACCTGAATGCATCTTCAAATCGTTCGAAATAGCCGAGGCACTCCGCCGGTGACGGGTCCGCGCCGAGCAGGGTCCGAAACGCGCCGCGGTGCACGGCGCAAATGGCACCGTGGTCCCTGACCGAAAAGATCACGGATGCGATGTCGGCGCGCCAATGGACATCGTCGTTCAAGCCGACATCGCCCGTCCCCGCCCGAACGGATCGAGCAGGCGGACGATTTCGCAGGCGGCAACGAGACCGAC
Source organism: Bradyrhizobium sp. UFLA05-125 (assembly GCF_059803515.1). NCBI lineage: Bacteria > Pseudomonadati > Pseudomonadota > Alphaproteobacteria > Hyphomicrobiales > Nitrobacteraceae > Bradyrhizobium > Bradyrhizobium sp. UFLA05-125. The sequence continues at coordinate 8,636 of NZ_JBANBJ010000079.1, forward strand.
CAGCCAGAGCGCGTTGGAAGCGCCGATGCGGGCCACGATGGCGGTCGTGAAAGCCCCTGCCCCACCCAGGAACGGCGTCGCGGCGAACAGCACGAGCTCATAGGCACCGTAGGCGCCGATCAGGGCCGCGGCCAACGCCAGCGGCGCGCGATTTGGCGGCAGCGAACGGATCACGGTAGCGGATGCTGCGGTCGCGGTCAGCGCGGCCGCGCCGATCACAAAGCCCCAGGCGATCGTGCCGGCGTCGACGGGATAGTGGTGCACGCTGAAGCCGATCGTCTGATTGACGAGCCAGGCCCCGGTGACGACGAGCAGCGCCGGACGCAGCGGCAGCACGGCCGCAGCAACGACTGCAAACGCCGCAAACGGCGTGGCGCAGGCGAGCGCGAAGCTTGCAAGTGCGCATGACACGGTCAGCAGCGCGAAACAAAAGATCGCGGCATAGCGCGGCTCGACCGGATCAAGACGGACACGGTCGGTGTGAGGCGGCAGGACGTTGAGGGCCATCGGTGATCTCCTTGCTGGGGATTCTAATCGATTTATCGGGTCAGTGAAGGGCTTCCATCGGATCTTCGGGGTCTGTCGGATCGAGCCCGTCGTAGGCCGCAAGCCATTCGACGAGTATCTGCGATGGCGGCCCGGCTGCCGACAATTGCCGCAGGGCGACCCGGATCGTGGAGCGGGCGAAACGATCGCGTCTGAGCGCCGGCGTGTCCGGGCCCCGTCCGGCCGCGACGGCCTCGTTGACCTCGCGCTTGAGCGCCACAAGCTCTGGCACGCCATGGCGCTCGAGCAAGGCTTGGAAAGCCAAGTGATGGTCCGCCCGGAACGCATGCTTGCGGCCGAGCGGGTCGCGGAGCGCATGCGCCGGATAAAGATGGGTGCAGGGAACCCAGCCATCGGGCAACGGCTCGGTGGCCGAATGGGTGCGGCCATGCGCCAACAACTTCGGCAGAACATGGGTGTGCGGGCCGTCCGGGCTTCTCCCGCTCGGCGGCGGGATCGGCTGAAATACTTCGGCCCGCCCGATCCGGCTGACGAACACGCGGTGCGGATTGGCCGCCAGGATAATCCGCATGACGTCGTTCCCGGGCGCGAACACTGGCGTCCCGGCACGGCTCCGCAGCGCCGCGATCACGTCGGGATCGCCGACCCGGATGCAGGCATCGATCTGCAAGCAGCCAAGGCCAAGATCGAACAGCACGTCCCCGCGATCCCGGCTGCGCAGCGCATCCTCATCCGGACCAATTTCCGTCAGCGTCGTGCGCTCACCCATGGCGCAGGATTCCCGCGGCAGGCAAACCGCCACACGATGGCTCCAGCTTTCGGTCGTCGGCGACTCCGATGCAATCAGACGGAGATTTGGACGAGGCACGATCCGCACTCCGCCCTTGTCCGTGACGACGCCGATCCCCTCACTGGTCTGTTGCAGATCGGCGGGTTCGCCGGCGTCGCGCGTGAACTCGGCAATTGCCCCGAACGTTCCTACGCTCCAGCCGGTCTCGACGTTGCCAAGCTGTCTTGCCAAGACGTTCATGATATCGAAAGCCATCGTCATCGGAACGTTCTCGTCCACTGTCCCTGCTATCTGACGTCGTAACTTGCAATGCGTATGCCGCCGAACACACCGAGACCGGGTGCCAGAAAGCCGGTCGGGTTCTGGTAGTGCCGGTTGAAGAGATTATCGACCCGCGCAAACACCTTGACTTGATCGCTGATCGCATAGTCGCCCCGCAGATTCACGATGGTGTAGCCGGGCGCCACGATCTGCGCCCCCGTGTCCCGCGTGATATCGAGCCAATCGCTGACATGAAGCACGGTTACCGACAGCGTGAGGGGGTCGATCGGCAGCCAGATCGCGGTTGCGCTCCACTTCTCCTTTGGCCTGCGAAGGAGCTGCAATCCCGTGCTCGCATCGACGGTGCGGGTGAAGGTGTCGTCGGCGCGCACGCTCACGCGATCCGTGATCTTCGCGGTGACGAAATTCTCGGTGCCTTCCGTCGTCGCGAGTCCCACGTTCGTATAGGACGTGAAGGTGTCATTGCTCGTGATGAGGTTGGTGATGCCGTTGTGGAAATAGGTCGAGCCGAACCGCACGCAATCGCCAAACAGCGGCTGCTCGAAACCCGCGTCATAGCCTTGGCTCTGCTCTGGTTTCAAATTGGGATTGCCGAAGAAGAAGAAATCCGGGAAATTCTGGTAGAGCTCGCTGAGCGTCGGCGCCTTGAAGCCGGTTCCATAGCTCCCCTTCAGCTTCGTCTCGGTCACCGGAATGATCACGGCTGGCGCGATGCGATAGGTCGCATGCTCGCCGAACTGGTCGTTGAAGTCGTTGCGCATGTTGGCAACGACGAAGACCCGGTCGGCAAATTGCGACTGCAACTCGACGAAGCCGGCCTTGTTGTCGTTCTGGGCGGAGAAGCCGGTCGCATCGATGCGATCGGTCTGCTGCTCGGCGCCGACGATCAGGTTGTTGCCACGCGCGATCTCGGCGACGGCATGCCAGTCGTATTTGATGCGTTCGCCCGTCGTGACGGTCCACAGCGGATCGCCGAGACCAATGTCGGAGCTGCGGTTATTGGCATAATTGACGGCGAAATAGTTCTTGATACGGCCATCGAACAACGACCAGACGGCTTCGTCGCGATTGAAGAGCTGCCGTACCCCATGCGTGCTCAGGGTGGCGTTCGGCGTGCTCGGAAAGCCGCTATCGCCGGTGAACAGCAACGTCGCCTCGGTATAGCGGACGACCGAGTTCACCGACCAGCTGTCGTTGATGTCTAGCCCGAGCTTGGTCGAATAGCTCATGTTGTCGTAGTTGTTGCCGTTCGCCTTCTGACCCGGCGGCAGCAACTGGAGCGGCGTCACGGGAACGTCACCCGCATGAAAATGGGCGACGTTGAACGCGTAGTTGAAATTGTCCTGCGAGCCGCTGAGGCCCACGGTCTGGTTGAAGGTGTTGAACGACCCGGTCTCGATCGAGGCGGTCGCGCGCGGCGGCTCGCGGGTCGTTACCTCTACGTCGCCTTCCCGGGACCGAGATTTCCCAGTGGCATGTGACGAAAGATTCGCCGCTTACAGTTGCGGGGGCAGCCGTGGCGTTGGGGACATCCCGCACCACGTTCCCTTTTGATCTCCGAAAGGAGAACCGTCAGTGACGATGTTAGGGGTTTGTTAAAGTCGGAGTCAATCGGTTCGAGGTGCGGCCGAAGAAGCAGGTGTGGCAATCCACACGCGATTCGGCTCACTCCCTCCGGCGCACTCGCTTAGCGGATGATGGTCGTCAGCGACGAGTAGCGTTTGGTCGGCCTTGCTTCACCCGGCGAGAACTGCGCGAAGGCGTCGCTGACGCGGACCGCGGGCGGCGTATCGCTTGCGAAGCTAAACTCTTTCGGCCGCGGCGCGTAGAAGTCGCGGCTATAATAAGCGTCGTCGAAACGCGTCTCGTTGATGCCGAACAATGCGTCGCAGGCGAACAGGAGCGCATAGACTCCCGCAATCGCGGCGACGATCTCCTTGAGAACAGACATGTTGGTGCCCCACCCTTTCGGGGGAGCATGCGCGAGGGTTCCAAAGGCCGGGTTTAAGACGGCGCGGCATTTGTGGGCAGGGTTGGCCGCGGGTCAGCAAATAACAGACAATTTGAACGAATGCGTTATCGCCGGAATCGGCAGCGCTAACCTCGCGGCGTCACCGCTCGGATTGGGCGATCTTCACAAGGCCGTTTTCGGCAAGAATGTCCTGCCCCTTGTCCGACAACAGGAACAGCGCAAGTCGCGCAGCGTCCGGGTTGTCCGTGAGCAAGGCGAGCCCATAGGTCGCAACGACGTCGATCTCGGGCGGCAACCGCGACACCTTCAATCCCGGAACCTCGCGCAAGGTCTGCTGCTGGCCGCTGCAATAGACGAGCAGCACGTCCGCCTTGTCGGCGAGAAAGACGCTGGCAGCTGCCGTTTGACCTTCGATCGGTTTGATTGCGGCAGGGCCGCCGACCAGCTTCAGCGCCTTCTGGCTGAGCGCAGCTTCGGCGCCGGCTCGGATTTTCTCCGCACGCTTGAACACCGCGAAAGCATAGTCCCCGCCGGGGTCAACGACAGGCGTCGACGTCGCCAGACGTATCTTGGGATCCAGCATCGTCTCCAGCGCGTTCGCCTCAGTCAGACCGATCGCTTCCCGGCTGAACAGGCAGAGATTATTGCGTGCGAACGGGATCACCAGCGTCTGCGGCCGCTGCACAGCGAGCGTACGGGGATGCTCCGTGTTGGCCGAGAGATAAAGGTCCGCTGCCTCGCCTTTCTCAATGCGCTCGCGCAAGCCGCCGGCCGGACCGAAGACGGGTTCGGCGACTTGCGAGGCGTCCAGGCCGGCCGCCTTGATCGCCTGTTTCACCGACACCGTCAGGCTTCCCGCCGCGTAGACACGTGCGGGCTCGGCGCGGACAGCCGAAGCGCTGATCACAAGGAGAAATGCGGAGATGATGGAGAGTGGTCGTCTCATGAAACTTGGGCCTATGCTCTACAGCAATCGTTCGTAAAATCCGCCGTACGAGCCTTTTGGTTCAACAAGATGGATTTCGTGTATCCGGTGTCGCTCTTGGCCAAGCTCATCGGGATCACGCATTCGCTACGTGCAACCGACACTACCTGAGCCGCGTGACGGGCGTTCCACTCGCTGGCTGCATCTCGATCAATTTTGCGGTGCACCCGTTGCAAATGAGAGCGCACTCGTCGGATACGAGACCCAGCTTGATGTTGAGGCCGTTGCCGAGATCCTGCTCGGCGAGGCCGGCGATGATCCCGTTGCAACTCAAGCACCTGCGCGGAGCTTCCACGCTGCGATTCTCCTCAACCGCCGGCACAACGTGACGGGACATGGTCAGATCCTCTTTCATTTCGGCCCTCGGCCTCTCGCTATATTTACTGCCATATATCGCGAGCAGCAAGGCGGACAGGGAGGAACAAAAAGAACGACAGCCACAGCGACGAAATGGCCGCGCTCCGGCGAGATCGCCTACTACTTAGGTCCTAATCTTCCGAGATATACGTACGGATATAACGTTGACGAATGTCTGTGTTGAGCGCAGACTTCCTGATGGTTTCGCCGGGATAGCTGAATCCCCACTCGCTGCTGGAGCCTGCTGCGCTCCTAGCCAACCTGTTGCGCCGTGCTGCCCCGCCGCGATCGGCGCACACGGTCAACCAGGCGCGGGACCGCAGACGACAAGTACAAAAATTCGTCAATCCCACGGAGGAAATGCATGTTCCAGCAAGCGCTCGACCAAATCTCGAAACAACTCCTTATCCGCGAACGCTATGACAATTTCATCGGCGGCAAATGGGTGGCCCCGGTCGAAGGCAAGTATTTCGACAACCCGAGCCCCATCACCGGCAAGAAGCTCTGTGCGGTGCCCCGCTCCACCGCCGCTGACATCGAGCTTGCGCTCGACGCTGCGCACAAGGCCAAGGACGCTTGGGGCAAGACGTCGGTACAAGAGCGATCCCGGCTCCTGAACAAGATCGCCGACAAGCTCGAATCCAATCTTGACTTGCTCGCCCTCGTCGAGACGCTCGACAACGGCAAGCCGATCCGTGAGACGACCCATGCCGACATGCCGCTCGTCGTCGACCACTGGCGCTATTTCGCCAGCGTGGTACGTGCCCAGGAAGGCGGCATCTCCGAAATCGACCACGACACAGTCGCCTATCATTACCACGAGCCGCTCGGCGTCGTCGGCCAGATCATTCCCTGGAACTTCCCGATCCTGATGGCGACCTGGAAGCTGGCGCCAGCGCTGGCCGCGGGCAATTGCGTGGTACTCAAACCAGCCGAACAGACGCCGCTCGGCATCCTCGCCGTAATGGAGCTGATCGCGGACATCCTGCCGCCCGGCGTTGTCAACGTCGTCAACGGTTTCGGCATCGAGGCCGGCAAGCCGCTCGCGCAGAACAAACGGATCGCCAAGATTGCCTTCACGGGCGAGACGACGACGGGGCGCATGATCATGCAGTACGCCTCCGACAACCTCATCCCTGTAACGCTGGAGCTCGGCGGCAAGTCGCCGAACATCTTCTTCGCCGACGTCGCCGAGACCGATGACGACTTCCTGGACAAGGCACTGGAAGGCTTTGCCATGTTCGCGCTCAATCAGGGCGAGGTCTGCACTTGTCCGAGCCGCGTGCTGGTGCAGGAATCGATCTACGACAAGTTCATGGAAAAAGCGGTCGCGCGCACCCAAAAGATCAAGCAGGGCCATCCGCTCGACCCCAGCACCATGATTGGCGCGCAAGCCTCGAACGACCAGCTCGAGAAGATTCTCTCCTATCTCGACATCGGCAAGCAGGAAGGCGCAAAAGTGCTGACTGGCGGCAATCGGGCCAAGCTGGAAGGCGAGCTCGCCGAAGGCTACTACGTCGAGCCGACCATCTTCGCCGGCAACAACAAGATGCGTGTCTTCCAGGAAGAGATTTTTGGGCCGGTCGTATCCGTCACGACGTTCAAGAACGAGGAAGACGCACTCGCAATCGCCAACGACACCCTGTACGGGCTCGGCGCCGGTGTCTGGACCCGCAACGGCAACCGCGCCTACCGGTTTGGCCGCGCGATCCAGGCCGGCCGTGTCTGGACCAATTGCTACCACGCCTATCCCGCGCATGCGGCATTCGGCGGCTACAAGCAGTCCGGCATCGGGCGCGAGACCCACAAGATGATGCTGGATCACTACCAACAGACCAAGAATGTCCTGGTCAGCTACTCGACCAAGGCGCTCGGCTTCTTCTGATCGTTCGCCGCCTGATGGCGCAGGTGCGGCCCAACCGCACCTGCGCCCCTTTTCATGGGATGCACACATCATGGTCAACCGGGTTGAGATCACGCCAAAGGCCGTCGAGATCATCGAACGCCTCAAGGGCCAGCACGGCGCGTTGATGTTTCATCAATCCGGCGGATGCTGCGATGGCTCGGCACCGATGTGCTATCCGGTCGGCGATTTCCGGGTCGGACCGCAGGACGTGCTGCTCGGCAATATCGCCGGATGTGACTTCTACATTGGCGCCGCGCAGTTCGAGTACTGGCAACATACCCAGCTCATCATCGACGTCGTTCCCGGACGCGGATCCGGATTTTCGGTCGAAGCGCCCGAGGGCGTGAGATTTTTGACCCGTAGTCGCGTCTTCACCGACGAAGAGGTCGCCGAACTCGAAGCCGCAGGCCCACCGGCCCGGGCGGCCTGAGCTTCCTTACGGGATGCTCCGGCCGCCGGCACGCAATCCGTCTCCGTCAGACGGCGAGGTTCATCCAGACCGCCTTGGGCTCGGTAAAATTGTCGAGCGCGGCAGTGCCGTGCTCGCGGCCGAGGCCGGAGTCGCGCTCGCCGCCCCAGGGCAGGCGCACGTCGGTGTAGCCATACGTGTTCATCCAGACGGTGCCTGCCCTCGCCTTCCTGGCAAAACGCCGGAGCTTGCCGATGTCGCGGCTCCAGACGCCGGCGGCAAGGCTGTAAGCAGTACCGTTGGCGATCCGCAGCGCGTCGGCCTCGTCCTTGAACTTGATGACGCTGACCACGGGACCGAAGATCTCCTCTTGCGAGATCCGCATCTCGTGCTCGACATTTGCGAACACGGCGGGGCTGATGAAATAGCCGCGGTCACCGACCCGCTCGCCGCCTGTGACGAGTGTTGCGCCCTCCTTCTGTCCGATATCGACATAGTCGAGGATCGACTTCATCTGCTTTTCGGAGATCACGGGGCCGAGCGTCGTCTTGCGATCGAGGGGATCGCCCACACGCAGCGATTTCGCGCGCGCCGCGAGCCGATCCACCACCTCGTCATAAGCGCCCTCCTGCACCAGCACGCGGGAGCCAGCCGAGCAAACCTGGCCCGCGTTGAAGAAGATGCCGGAAGCGGCCGCCTTCGATGCGGCTTCGAGATCAGCGTCGTCGAAGATGACGTTGGCCGACTTGCCGCCGAGTTCGAGGGAGACGCGCTTGAAGTTGCTGGCCGCGCCTTTCATGATTCCGCGCCCCACGCCCGGCGAGCCGGTGAAGGTGACCTTGTCGACATCGGGATGATTGACCAGCGCATCACCGACGACGCGGCCCGGACCGGTGACGACGTTGAAGACGCCCGCCGGCAGGCCGGCTTCGAGGGCGAGCTCGGCAATGCGCAGTGCCGACAGCGAAGTCAGCTCGGCCGGCTTCATCACCACCGTACAGCCACAGGCGAGCGCGGGCGCGAGCTTCCACATGCCGATCATCAGCGGGAAATTCCACGGGACAATCGCCGCGACGACGCCGACCGGCTCGCGCACCGTATAGGTCAAGGCGTCATCACGTACGGGGACCACGTCGCCGGCGATCTTGTCGGCCCAGCCGGCATAGTAGATCAGCGTGTCGACGGCGGCCGGAAAATCCTGGCGCAGCGTTGCCGCGATCGGCTTGCCGGCATCGATCGACTCGAGCTCGACGATCTCGTCGGCGTGCTGCTTCAGTATGTCTGCCCAACGCAACAGGATATGGCCACGCTCGGAGGCGCGCATCGTGCGCCACGGACCTTCGAACGCGCGCCGCGCAGCCGCCACCGCATGCTCGACGTCGGCCTCGTTGCCCTCGGCGATGGTAGCAATGACCTGCCCGGTCGCAGGGTTGAGAGACTTGAAGGTGCGCCCGGAGCTGGCGGGGATGCGGCGGCCGTCGATCAATAGATGCTGTGGCCGGGACATGAACTCGCTGGCCGCCGAGTGCGCAAAGTCATATGCAACAGACATCATATTTCCTCCTGTTCTGGTATGCCAGACTAGGCGCGTATTGGCCGCAGTAAATATGATATCGTGTGCAAGTAGACGCGCCTCATATGAAGCGCACTTCATAAGGAATGCCGATGCTTCAGATCGAGATCGAGGCCGTCTGGCGGTTTCGCCGCGAAGGAAGCCCGCGCACCGCCGTGATCATGCTCGGTGTCCTCAACGAGATCAGGAAGACCGGAAAGATAACGAGCGCGGCCAACGATGCGCATCTCTCCTACCGGCACGTCTGGAATCTGATCGAGCAATGGTCAGAGTTCTTCGGCACGCCTCTCGTCGAGACCCGGCGCGGCAAGGGCACCAAGCTCACGCCGTTCGGCGAACGGTTGGTATGGGCCGGCGAGCGCATGCAAGCGCGGCTCGGACCGCAGCTCGATAACCTCGCGCAGGAGCTTGCAAGCGAGATCAAGCCGTTCCTCGAGCAGCGCCCCTCGGTAATCCGCGTTCACGCCAGCCACGGCTTTGCAGTAGCGAAGCTTCGCGAATTCCTCGACCGCGAGCCCGGCATCGGCGTCGACCTGCGCTATGTCAGCAACCAACATTCGCTGGTCTCGCTGGCGCAGGGCGCCTGCGACCTCTCGGGCCTCCACCTGCCGCACGGCGCCTTGCGGGCGCAGGGCATCAAGGCGGCGCGCGAATGGCTCGATCCCCGTGAGGACCGCATCATCAATTTCGTCACGCGCGAGATGGGGCTGATGGTCGCGCGCGGCAATCCGCTAGGCATCGGATCGATCCAGGATTTGACCGCTCCCAGGGTGCGCTTCGTCAACCGCGACCATGATTCCGGCACGCGCCTGTTGTTCGACCAGTTACTCGCTGCACACGGTATTGACGAGAGCCGCATCAACGGCGCACAGCAGATCGAATTCACTCACGCCGCGGTCGCCGCCTATGTCGCGAGCGGTATGGCGGACGTGAGCTTCGGCGTCGAAGCCGCCGCCCGGCATTTCGGCCTCGATTTCATCCGGATCGTGACCGAGGACTATTTCTTCGTCTGCAAACGCGCATTCCTGGATACCGGGCCGATGCAGCGCATCCTCGAAATCATCCGGGGCGCCGATTTTCGTGCCGCGGTCGCCGCCCTCCCGGGCTACCAGCCGACCGATACTGGCGACGTCACCGGCGTGAAGGCCTTTCTGGAGATGCATGCCGTGCGATGATGCGCACGCCGCATTGACCCGAACCGACTGGACGAGGTCCGGAACGCGTTATATCAGTCGGAATATATCGGATACTGGCCGAGCTCCGCGCAACAGGACTTGCTGAATGTTTCAACGCCGCCGATCTGCCGTCGCGCTCCGTCACGTCGCCTTCGAGGATCTCGGCCTGCTCGCGCCGATCATGGAGCGCGAGGGCTGGAACGTCTCCTTCTGCGACGCGCCGGTCGACGATCTCAGCCATTCCTCGATCAGGGATGCCGATCTCCTAATCGCTCTCGGCGGCCCGATCGGCGTCTATGAGACCGAGAGCTATCCGTTTATCGCGCGGGAGATCGCGCTCATCGAGCACCGCCTCGGCCGGGATCTGCCGACACTCGGCATCTGCCTCGGTGCGCAACTCATGGCGAAGGCACTAGGCGCCCGCGTCTATCCTGGTCACGTCAAGGAGATCGGCTGGGGACCGGTCTCGCTGACCGAGGCAGGCCTCGCCTCCTGCCTGAGACCGCTTGCCGGCACCACGCCGGTCCTGCACTGGCATGGCGACACGTTCGATCTCCCGGTTTCGGCGACGCGGCTTGCCGCCAACGAGAACTACGAAAACCAGGCATTTTCCTGCGACGGCCATGCGCTGGCGCTGCAATTCCACCTCGAGGCCGATCCGCGGCAACTCGAGGAATGGTATGTCGGCCACGCTGTCGAGCTTACGGCGACGAAAATTTCGGTGCCGCAGCTTCGGGCACGGACCGCAGAACTCTCAAGCGGACTTGCGCGCGAGGCTGATCGCGTGTTCTCCGACTGGCTTCGCCAGATCGGGCACCGTGACGCATCGCTGCGCACAGCTGCGCCATAGGAGCCTTCATGCCAAACGAAGCGCCGCGCCATCGGGACGGCAGTGCCGGCGACGCCAATTACGGCGCGATCGGCAAGGGCTATGCGAATTTTCGTCGCCCTGACCCGCGCATCGCCAGTCTGATAGAGGTCGCGCTTGGCGATGCGCGGACCGTTCTCAACGTCGGGGCCGGTGCCGGCTCGTACGAGCCGAAGGACCGCACGGTGACCCCGGTTGAACCCTCACAATCGATGCGCGACCAGCGCCCGGCGCATCTTCCCGCGGCAATCGACGCCGTTGCCGAGAACCTCCCCTTCGATGACGTTTCCTTTGACACCGCGATGTCGACCTTCTCCGTGCATCAATGGAAAGATCTCAATGCGGGCCTGCGCGAGATACGGCGGGTCACACGCGGTCCGGTCATCATCATGACCTGCGAACCGAGCGAACTCGATCGCTTCTGGCTCAACGCCTATTGTCCCGAGGTGATCGCAGTCGAGTCGGTGAGATATCCGCCAGTGCGCGGCATCGCTCAGGCACTCGGGGCCAATACCGAGGTCCTGTCCGTTCCCATTCCGCTGGACTGCACCGATGGCTTCAATGAAGCCTATTACGGCCGGCCGGAGATGCTGCTTGATCCCGCCGCGCGGCTCGCCTGCTCAGCCTGGAGCTTTGTCGACGACGATACAGTGCAGCGCTTCGAGGATGGCCTCGGCAGCGATCTGGTCTCTGGTCGATGGGACTCGCGCTTCGGCCAGCATCGAAAGCTTGCCTCCTTTGTCGGCTCCCTCAAGCTGATCGTCGGACGAATCTGACCCGGCGCGCGGTATGCACAGGTCGCGAACCGGGTAAGCCGGTTCTGGTGCCGTTTTAGCGCAACGTCGACGTCTCGAGCCACATGTCTCATCCCTGTGCCGGCTCGTCGCGCAAGCTGCGCGGATGCGTTCCGGCGCGCTGTGGGATGACGAACAGACAGGCGATGATGAAGATCGCGAGCACCGCCGATGCCAATGGACGGCTCAGCGCCAGCCCACCTTCATTGAGGGGCTTGTCGAGGAAGTCGCCGACCGTCGCGCCGAGCGGACGCGTGAGGATGAAGGCAATCCAGAACAGCGCAACGCGCGATACGCTGGTCCAGAGATACAAGGCAGCAACGACGGCCAGCGCGGCGAGGAAAATCAGCGCTCCGCCGCCATAACCCATATCGCCGGTATCGGCGATCCAGTCGCCGAGCGCCGTGCCCAGGGTCTGCGAGAAGGTGATCGCCGCCCAGTAGAACGCCTCCACTTTCGGTGTGCTGACCGTGTCGACCGAGATCGTCTTTTCGCTTGCGTACCAAATCGCCAGGATGAGAACGAGACAAGCGAGCAGCAGCGCCGATCCGCCGGCATATCCGATGCCCAGCGAGCGATCGGCGAAATCGGCCATCGTGGTGCCGAAGGTCGTCGACGCAACGATGGTCGCCCAATAGAGCGCTGGACGGAAACTCCTCGCCGCGATCTGGATGGCAACGAGCGCAACGAGTACCGCAAGGAACAGGCCCGTGCCGGCCAGATAGCCCCAGTTCAGCGTCATCGTCACGGTGTCGCCGCCGGTCTCGCCGAGCGTCGTCGCAGCAATCTTGATGATCCAAAACCCGAGGGTGACTGCGGGAACCTTGCTGGTGTAGCGCGCTTCGTCACGTTCCATGCGGTGCCGCGCTCCTGGCTCGACGATCGATACACGCTAATCGTCCATCGTGGCAGAAGTTCGCATCGGATCGCTCAACAACTCGTGCGGTCGATGCAAAGCAAACCGCCGAACACCACGCGGCATCTTGCGCGCTGAGCCTGATGGCATCCCCGCTCGTCCCTCGAGGGCGAGACGTCTCCGTTAGACCGCGTCGCCCCTCACCCGCCGCAACGTCTCCGACGGCAGCTCACCGAACTTTTCGCGATACTTTCCGGCGAAATGTCCGAGATCGCTGAAGCCGGCGTCGAGCGCCGCCGTCGTCACCGACCCCCTCCCGTCATCGACGAGCAGCCGCTCGCGCGCGCGTTCGAGCCGGCATGTCAGCATCCAGTCGCGCGGCGAATAGCCGAGATAGCGCTGAAAATTCTCCTGGAGCGAGCGCAGGCTGACGCCGAGCTCGGCCGCGAGCTTCGATATCTCGATCGGCTGATCGGCATGCGCCTTGATGTAGTCGCGCGCGCGACGGACGATGGCCGGGCTGCGGTCGATATGGCTCACGGAGAGCGCCTGCGCGACGCGCGGAAACATCGCGGCCGTCACCAGATTGACCAGCGTCTCCTCGGTCGCAGCCGCCGCAAGCCGCCCCATGCCGATGGCGTTCAGGCTGGTCATCTCGGCCATCGCTGCGTTCAAGTGCCGGGCCAATGCAGCGGCAACCGGCGCGCCGAGGTCGAGACCTTCCCTCAAGTCAGACAGCAGCGTGTCCGTATCCTGCGCGCGGCCGGTCAGCCGCTCGGCGCGTTCGACCGCGGCGTTCCTGGGCACGTAGAACACCAGCACGGAGGCATCCGTGACCTCGAGCTTCGACCGCTCGAATGGCCGGCCGATGCTGGCCTGGCGCATCGGGTAATAGTCCCGCAAATTGTAGCCCCGGCCGCGGCGGAAGCCGCCGGTGACGGGCATCGAGACGTGCAGGGAATCATCGGTGCTGCGCTCGACGCTCAAGCCGGCCAGATCGACCCGCATCAGCTGCGCCGCGCCAAAATGGATCGCCTTGAAATCGATCGTCACGCGCCGCGTCTGCCCGAGCCGCTCGACGCGCGCATCGCCGCCGTACATCGCGTGGGCGAGTTCGTTCGCTGCATCCAGCGTCAGTGTCTTCGAAAATCCCCGCGCGGACAGGTCGTCCAATCGATTGGGCATGGCGCCATCCCAAGACCCCAGACCTCGGCCTCACGCGAGACCGGGACTCATCCCGCGCAAAATACCAAACCGCCGCGCATTCGCCATATCGGCTTAAGTTCCAGGGGGTTATCTATAGTTCATGGGACGGCACCGCCGGAAGGTACGTTAATGCCGCCCCTTTGAGGAAACGCCTCGAATCGCAGCTACCCTTAGCGGCTGCTCAAACACCAAAAAGACTGTCAGTCGTTCGGCCCTGCACGGTCGAATGCATTGAACCATCCGTGAAGCGCCTGCCACGTCACGCGCTTTGCTCAATCCGGCGCGCGGGAGTTCCATCGCCTTCATCCGCGCGCCGGCCCCCATCCGAGGCTTCGAGACAAGGAGGACCGCGGCTCTTGGACGAGGATTGATTTGGGAAACGAAGATGCCCGTCCGCTGGCTGAAGCCGTCGCGAATCCTGGTCATCGAGCGATTTACCGATTTCGACCAGTTCCGTCCCACCGAGGTGCTCGGCGGCGGAACCAGCATTCCGCTCGAACCGCGACACTTCTCGGCGTTCCGCGCCAGCCTGCCGCTCCAGGACAGCCTCATGGTGATGCAGCGCTCCTTCGCGCGGCATCTGGAAGCGGACATCGGCATCGACCGCGGCGTCGGCCTCGTCGTACCGCTCGCCGCGCACTCCGTCGTAAATGGCCGCGAGATCGACAACTCCATGATTGGCCTCGTGCGCGGCAAGGTCCCGATGCGCGCCATCGAGCAGCACGCGAACACCTATCTGATGCTGCGCTTCAACTCCGACATGCGCCATCGCGGTTGGGCCGATTTCAACGCCGGGCTCGAGTTCTACCGGCTTGCCGACGAGCCGCGGCATCGCCTGCGCGCAGCGATCCTCGACATGTTTTGCCTCGCGTCGGGCTGCAACGATCCCGCGCAATTCGAGGCCATCAACCGTCCGATCCAGGAAACGCTGCTGGGCGCGCTCGACGCCGCGTTAGTTCCCGATGCGGCGTTGCGCGCGCGGCCAGGCACGTTCGACAGGCACCGCCGGCTGATCGGGCGGCTCGACAAGCAGGCCATGCTGCTGGGAGGCGTGCCGCTCTACAGCGACGATCTCGCAACGACCCTCAATGTTTCCGTGCGGACGCTCCAGGCCGCCGCTCAGACCGTCCATGGCATGAGCCTGCATCATTATCTGCGGATGAAGCGGCTATGGGCTGCCCGCAAGCAGCTCGTGAGCGGAAGCACAGGTCTCACCGTCAAGGCCGTGGCGCTCGCCAACGGCTTCTGGCACATGGGCGATTTCGCGAAAGGCTACAAATCGGCCTTCGGCGAGACGCCCTCGGAGACGCGGGCGCGGGCGCGCCATCTGTGAGATGGCGACGCCGGCTCAATGGCCGGCGGCCTTCGCGCGATCGGCCGCCTTGCGATGCGCGGCTTCGCCCAGGCGATCGACCCAGGCGATCCCGATCGCCGAGACGATGAAGGTGAGGTGGATGATGACCTGCCACATCACGCCGCTCTCGGTGAAATTGCTGCGCGCGGTGCCGAGATTGCCGGCCTCGATGAAGGTCCTGAGCAGCGAGATCGAGGAGATGCCGACGATCGCCATCGCAAGCTTGATCTTGAGCACGCTGGCGTTGACGTGGCTCAGCCATTCCGGCTCGTCGGGATGGCCGCGCAGGTTGAGGCGCGAGACGAAGGTCTCGTAGCCGCCGACGATCACCATCACGAGCAGGTTGGAGATCATGACGACGTCGATCAGCCCGAGCACGGTCAGCATGATCTGCTGCTCGTTGACGTCGAACCAGTGCGCGGCCAGATGCCAGAGCTCCTTGAGGAACAAGAGCACGTAGACGGCCTGCGCGACGATGAGGCCGACATAGAGTGGCACTTGCAGCCAGCGCGAGCCGAAGATCAGCCGTGGGAACAGGCCGAGCCGGGGCGAGGCCGCGCGGCTCAAAGGTGCTTGGGATTCGGACGTCATGGATCACTCCGGATTGCAGGCGAGGTCAGAAAGGCTGGGATCAGAGGCTGGCGATGACCGGCGCGAGCTCGAGCGAGCCGCGCCAGATCATCTCAAAGGCGACGTAGACGATGATGGCGAGACCGACATAGGCGATCCAGCGCTGCTTCTGGAGCACGCGGCCGAGCAGATCGGCGGCAATGCCCATCAGCGCGACCGACAGCATCAGGCCGAAGGCCAGGATGAACGGATGCTCGCGTGCCGCGCCTGCGACAGCCAGCACGTTGTCGAGCGACATCGAGACGTCGGCGGCGACGATCTGGAGCGCCGCCTGCCGGAACGTCTTGCGCGGCGCCTGTGCTTGCGCCTTGCTACCTACCCCGGCGTGACTGAGCGCAAGCTCGCCGGCGTGGGAGGCCTGCTCGCGCAATTCACGCCACATCTTCCAGCAGACCCACAGCAGCAGCACGCCGCCGGCCAGCAGGAGGCCAAGCACCTGGAGAAGCTGGGTCGCAACACCGGCGAAGACGATGCGCAGCACCGTCGCGGCCGCGATGCCGACGATGATGGCGCGGCGGCGCTGGCCGGCAGGCAAACCCGCCGCGGCAAGGCCGATGACGACGGCATTGTCACCGGCGAGCACGAGGTCGATCAAGACGACCTGAATCAGCGCGGTGAGCGCTTCGGGGGTGATGAATTCGCTCATGTCTGATCATTCGGACGCGAGGCGGCATCGAGCCAGTGCGGCTTGCGGCGCTCGATCCAGTCCAGGACTTTCGAGCGCTGCGCGCGCAAGCCCGGCACGTCCTCAGCTAGCAGTGCGAGGCCGAGCGGCAGCATCCAGATGCCGAGCACCGGCAGGAACGACAGCACCCCGCCGATGACGAGCAGCGCGCCGGCCGGCATCCTCACCCAGCGGTTTGAAGGTCGCGGCAGATAGGTGATAGCGCCGCTCACGCGTGGCGGCAGCCGACCGATGAGCGCGTCAAGGCGCGGATCGCCACCGGCGGCCTCGCCGGTGGCGCGCTCGCGCGATCTCGCGTGATCGTCGGCGCCTGCGCTCATGCTCACGCTCCGGATGCGAGGCGGCCTTCGCCGCGCGCTGCAACAGGCTTGGATCGTGGCAGCACAAGTGTCAGCAGGCGGAGCAGCTTGATCGCCTGCACCTCATGCGGATGGACGTCCTCGTCCGCAGCGGCGACGCGCTCGGAGATGTCGACGAGATGCGCGGCCAGCGGCAGGTCCGAGACTGGGCGCAGCGTGTCGATGACGACATTGGCGAAATCAGGCTGCTCCAGCCGCTCGGCGAGCTCGTCGAACATCGCGGCCAGCCGCGCTTCGGAGATGTGCGGGGCGAGCCCGCGCTCCCGGATGAAACGGGTCACCTCCTCGCGTTCGACTGCAGCGACACGGCGGTCGGCGACGGCGACCAGCGCGCCGGCAATCACGAGCGCGGCGGCGGCCTGCTCTTGCAGGCTGGACGGTTCGGTGATCTCGCCCTGGATGGGGCTCAAAGGTTCTGCGTCAGGCATCATAGCTCCTCAAGCATACGGTTGTGACCGCGCACGGGGAGCGATGAGGATGGCTGGTCGATGAGAGCAGGTGCGCTGGGCCCAACGATCGTCCAATCCAAACGCATTCGCGCGCGGGACAGGTCATCCGACATCACGAGGTTGGCCGAGGGGATCGGCGGCCTCGTCAGAGGGGCCCGGATTCTGTTGAAGGGAGACATAAAGTTCGCCCCGGCCAAATCAAGCCGGCCGAGCTGCGACCAGCGGCCGCGGGAGCGCGGCGTGCCGTTCATAAAATCGCCATAAGGGATATCCCGCCCGTTTGCCTTGTTCGGCGGCCTGCCCGGTGGCAATCTTGCGAACCGAGACCGAAGAGAGCCAGTCATGTCGCGCGCGGGCGCAAAATCGCTTCCCCAATTGAGCGTCCGGATCGATCTGGATGCCGAGGACCGGATCGGGCCCGGCAAGATCCAGCTCCTGGAGAACATCAGGGAGCACGGCTCGATCTCGGCCGCTGGGCGCGCCATGGACATGTCCTACAAGCGCGCCTGGGATCTCGTGGACGAGATCAACCGCATCTGTGGGCATGCAGCGGTCGAGCCCCAGACCGGCGGCAAGAACGGCGGCGGGGCGATGCTGACCCCGTTCGGCACCGCGCTCGTCGCGCGCTACCGCAAGATCGAGCGCGACGCCGCGCGCGCCGTGCGCAAGGAGCTGATGGCGCTGAAGACGGACATCAAGCGCTCGCGCAAGGCATGATCGATCCGACCGCACATGGATAACCCTCTCATCATCCGCCCGGCCCTTCCCGCCGATCTCCCGCAACTCCTCGCGCTTTATCCGCATCTTGATCCGGCCGACCGCATCCCCTCGCTCGATGTCGCCGAGCGTCGCCTCGAGGAGCTGCAGCGCTATCACGGAAGCGCGATATTCATCGGGATCGCCGAAGACGCCATCGTCGCGTCCTGCACGCTGATCGTCGTTCCCAACCTGACGCGCGGTGGCCAGCCCTATGGGTTGATCGAGAACGTCGTCACCCATGCAGCGTCCAGAGGACGTGGCTACGGCAAGCAACTGTTGCACGCGGCCGTCGCCGCCGCATGGCAGGTCGATTGCTACAAGGTCATGCTGATGACGGGCTCAACGAAGCCTTCGACCCTGGCATTCTACGCGTCGGCCGGTTTCGAGCAGAACAAGACCGGTTTCCAGATCCGGCGGCTTCCGCCGAGGGCGGAGGCCGTCGACTGACCTCGGACTGAGGACGTGCACTCACGAAGGCGTAGATGTCCACCTCCGCCGGAAAAGCGGGCGGTCTAGCCACCCCGTCTCACACTATCGAGAAATTCTTCGCGTTCGCCAGGCGCGTAACCCTGGGAAGCTCCCGGATACGGTTCGTCGTAGTCAGTGTACGGTGCCGCCCGGTAGTGAATCGGCGGGCCAGCTGGAACGTAGGCAAAACCCGAAGCGGGGTCTGAGGCGATCGTGCCCTGATTGGGACGAACAATCGCCTGCCGCGGGTGCACGTGGCGCACCGTAGCCGCGTTCGCAGAGACACACAGGGTGATCAAAACGCTCAAGGCCAAAATGGAACGCATCGCTTCTCTCCAATCGACCGCTGCGGCCAGTTAGGTAAGGCTCAGGTCGCGCCGTCCCAACAATTGGTAGCTTCACGAATAGTCACATCGGCGGCATCACGGGCGCCGGGTGCCTGCTTCATCATGGCGAGGCCATCCCATGACCACCAGCCCAGGCGCCTCGTCAAAGTCCGGACACGGGGCCGGGCGAACCAGGTTTGCTCATCCTGAGTCTTCGCATTTCGACCCATTGCGGACCTTGGGCCCAGCGCTACTGTGCGAGGAAGCAAGGGAGTCGACGATGGATGCCATGTGTCAATGCGGACAGCTCTCCGTGAATTTACCGGGCCCGAGCTTGTCGGTTGTCGCTTGCCATTGCAGCGACTGTCAGCGGCGAAGCGGGTCGCCGTTCGGCGTATTAGCCTACTATTCAAATGATAGCGTCAAGATAGCAGGCGAGGCGACTCGCTATGAGAGGCCGACTGCAACGGGTGGCACGTTCGAGACCTTCTTCTGTCCAACCTGCGGGTCTACCGTTTATGCCCGCGCCGGAAAGCATCCCACCTTGATTGGGATCGCTGTCGGGGCGATATGCGATCCAACATACCCGGCTCCCGTTCGGTCAGTTTGGGAGGAAGGCAAGCACGATTGGGTTGTGATCCCTGAGCCCGCTCAACACTTTCCACGAGGACGGTCGTAATGGCAGGAGATGGCCCATAGCGAATGGCCCCGGCGTGCATTGCATCGGGGCCATTTGCTTGATCATGCTTAAACCCTGGATGTCGGCTCTTGGAGGCCGAGATAGGACTTGGCGACCCGGCCACCTCTGAGCTTCATTTTGCTTCTCGAGCCATCCGCTATTTTGCGGCCTGCTTGCTCGGGTCATCGGCCGGATTAGCGTAGGTGATAGCGAACGGCCCGGGCCCGGCGATCTGTACCACGGTATCTTCCGTCGTCCAGGCATAGTGGTTCATGCCTGCTGGCATTTCGGCAAAAGCTCCAGCCTTAAGGGACTGGCCCTTGTCCATATCGAGCTTGTCGCCGAGACCGACACGGAAGTCACCGGAGATCACCGTCACGAATTCGTCGGTGGGATGGTGATGTGCCGGGACTTTGTAGTTTGCAGGCATCTTTAACCGCATCGTAAACGGCCCCTCCTTGCTCGGGTCACCAGCCACGACCGCGAGTTGCGCACCGGGCGGGATGGTCGGAGGAGCGGGACCCCACTTGATGTCTTCAACATTGACCGGAGGCTTCATTTGCATCTCGGCGGCCTGCAATGCCGCCTTCGGCAGGATTTGTGCTGCTGCTAGGACAGCAAGGCCAGAAGCAACAGCAAATGGTACGATTGATTGCCGCATTTCCTTTCCCTCCTTGGCTTACTTGTCTCTTCACTCACCACAAGCTCGGGGCATAACGCCCCTCGCAAGCTTTCAGATACGGGCCTTCCTGTGTTCGACGGCTTCAAGATGATGCGGAAATATCGGTATAGTTGCCTTTCTGTCTTGCAAACATTCTACAATGCCCGCCCTTCACCGTCACCCAATAACCATTGTAGCCGGTGGAAGGTGGTGAAGCAGTTCTGGTCGCTGACCAACGTACCACTCAACGCGAGCTAGCTCTCGAGCTGCAGCGCCGTTGCCATGGATCACTCTCGATCGGATTTCCTGTACGCAGGCTTATGCTGCCGACCTCGACATCGCCGCAGTAGATCAGACAGCCTTCCTGTCGGGCGTTTCGGTCTCGGCGGCGGGTGAGATGGGGCATGCTCGGATCAAAGCACCGAGAGGGCCGCACCAAATTGTCAATGTATTGGGATGAGATCGGCGGTCGACTGCCGGGCGTCGTAGGTGCGCGGATAAGGTCGGTTGTTAGTGGTAGATCGATCCGGAGATCGGCTGAAGCGGACGCCGGCCTTGTGGCAGCGCCTACGCCACACCGCATACCGACGTGATAGCTTGTCGCAGGGATCATGACACATAGGCCACGCCAAAATGCCCAAACCGCTGCTTTCAGACCCCGCCTCTCGCGCGACCTGCGATAGCACAGGCAGCGCGCCGCGAGACGGCTGGGCCGATCTCGTCCCCGAACTCGGCGTTTCGAGCATTCAAAACAGCTTATCGTTCTGGCGAGAGCTACTTGGTTTCGAAGTCGCCTATGACCGCCCAGCTGCTCGATTTGCATATCTCGTTAGGGGACGTTTGCAAGTTATGCTCTGCGAATTGAACGGGCGTTGGGAGACGGCCGAGATGCGGCGCCCGTTTGGACGAGGCATCAATCTTCAGATCGTCGTCGATCGTATCGAGCCTATCCTGAACGCTCTACGCGATGCTGAATGGCCACTCTATGAGCAACCGAACGAAGCTTGGTATCGGGTCGGTGACCAAGAGTGCGGTCAGCGCGAATTTCTCGTTCAGGATCCGGATGGTTACCTGATCCGCTTCGCCGAACGCCTGGGGATGCGCGCATCTTCGTGAGGATACACCCTAGTTCGGCCGCACCGCGATCTCAGGCGCCGGCTGGATCAGGGCCTCGCCGAGCAGGCTCTGCTCGGCTTTCGGGATCGAGAAGCGCACCTTGAAGCCGTCCTCCGTCTCGAGCGTGACGATGCGCTGGGTCGCATCCGTCGATTGCTCGACCACCCAGGCCGCCAGCGGATAGGCATAGCGCAGGCTCTGGTCGCCATAGCGCGCCTTCAGCGCGGTTTCGAGCAGGCCGGGCAGCGTCATGATAAGCGCGCCGACCTGGTTGAGCGAGACGCGCACCTCGGCAGGCCTGCCCGCGACATCCTCGAACCGCAACGCGATCGCGCCGCCATCGGGCGCCACCTCGCAGGTCGTGAGCGACTTGACGCTGATTTCCATTGCACGCTCCGACACCGGCCCTTCGCTATATCCTTCACGATATATCGATATCTGGCGCCGCGTCCAGCCGCCTTTTTTTGGAACCGCTCGAAACGCGTGCCATGGCTCACCGGCCGAAATCGTGATATATGTATGGATATAGCGAGGCCCGAACGGCCCGTTTTCACAGGGAGCGAAAAAGCCAATGAGCGACTACAATCTTCTCATCGACGGCAAGATGGTGCCCGGCGACCTGACCATGCCCGTGCTCAATCCCGCGACCGAAGAGGTGCTGGCGCAGTGTCCGCGCGCCTCGAAGGGCCAGCTCGACGCGGCCGTGGCCGCGGCGAAAGCCGCCTACCCGGCCTGGGCCGCCACGCCGATCGAGGAGCGGCGCAAGCTCGTGATCAAGATGGCCGATGTCATCGAGGCCAATTCCGGCGAGCTCGCGCGCATCCTGACCTCCGAACAGGGTAAGCCGCTGACCGACGCCACTGGTGAAGTCCTCGGCACGGCGGCGTTTTTCCGCTATCTCGGCTCGCTCGAATTACCGATGCGCGTGATCGAGAATTCCGGTGACCGCAAGGTCGAGGCGTATCGCCGGCCGCTCGGCGTCGTCGGCGCGATCATCCCCTGGAACTATCCGCTCCTGATCCTCAGCTTCAAGCTGCCGTCGGCGCTGCTCGCCGGCAACACGCTGGTCGTCAAGCCCGCGCCGACCACACCGCTGGCGACGCTGCGCTTTGCCGAGCTGATCAAGGACGTACTGCCGAGGGGCGTGCTCAACGTCATCACCGATGCCAACGATCTCGGCGGTGAAATGACCAAGCATCCGGATATCCGCAAGATCTCGTTCACCGGCTCCTCTGCCACCGGCCAGAAGGTGATGGCGAGTGCGGCCCAGACCCTCAAGCGCATCACTCTCGAGCTCGGCGGCAACGATGCCGGCATCGTGCTCGACGACGTCGATCCGAAGAAGGTCGCGCCGGGCATTTTCGAGGGCGCCTTCCAGAACTCCGGCCAGGTCTGCCTCGCAATCAAGCGGCTCTACGTGCACGAATCCGTCTATGACGAGCTCTGCAACGAGCTGGTTGCGATCGCGAAAAACACTGTCGTGGACGACGGCTCCAAGCAGGGCACCAAGCTCGGTCCGCTGCAGAACAAGATGCAGTACGAGAAGGTCAAGGTGTTCCTCGATGATGCACACAAGAACGGCAAGGTTGTCGCAGGCGGAGCTGCGATGGACCGCCCCGGCTACTTCATCGAGCCGACCATCGTGCGCGACATCCAGGAGGGCTCGAAGCTGGTCGACGAGGAGCAGTTCGGTCCCGTGCTTCCGCTGATCAAATATTCCGACAAGGATGACGTGATCCGCCGCGCCAACGCCACCACCTACGGGCTCGGCGCCTCGGTGTGATCATCCGACATCAAGCGTGCCCACGAGGTCGCAAGCCAGCTCGAGTCCGGTACGGTGTGGATCAACAAGCACCTCGACATGGCCCCGCACATCCCGTTCGGCGGCGCCAAGCAGTCGGGCATCGGCACCGAATTCGCCGAGGAGGGCCTTGCCGAATTCACCCAGCTCCAGATCATCAACGGGCCGCCTGCGGCCTGACGCGAAAATCCGGGGCCCGGCGCAACGCCGCGGCCCCGGCTCATTCTCAGTCAAGCGGAGGCGGGCGATGTTCGATGCACAATGCGATCTTGCCGCCCTGGTCTATGCGCCGCATCAGGACCCCGACACCGTCTTGCGTGGCTTCGCGGCCGATCTGAGTGCCCGCGGCGTCCGCGTCGTAGGCATGGTGCAGGCAGGCCAGTGCGCCGACTCCAGCCTTTCGGCGGTGCTGCTTCACAACGGCGAGAAACTCTTGCTGGCGCAGGACTTCGATCCCGCCGCGAGCGGTTGCCGGCTCGATCCCACGCGACTCCAGAACGCCGCCGAGCGGATCGCCGAGGCGTTGGAACATGGCGCCGACCTCGTCGTCGTCAACCGCTTCGGCAAACGGGAGCGCGACGGCAAGGGGCTGGCCCATCTGATCAAGCGGGCACTCGATGCCGATATCCCCGTGGTGATCGCGGTTTCCGACGACCACTTTACCGACTGGATCAGGTTCGCCGGTGGCATGAGCGTCAAGCTCCGCTACGACCGCCACGCGCTTGATGCGTGGTGGCGCGGTGTATCGGCGCGAGATGCGTATCCGAACCAGGCAGAGCACCTGACGGTTTGCGAAATCGTAAAGTGAACCGTCTGTACTTTGCCGTTCTTAAGGACTGTGGCGAGCTCAGCGCTCGCTTCGCACGCTGTGTCCTGCCGTAAGCGCTGACCAGCCGCCTGCCCCCGAACTCAGCGAAATTATCGTTGATCTGAAGAGCAACGTGCTTGGCAGCGGGTCGCCGAGCGACGTATGTCATATATTGACCGATGTGAGGTACGCATGGCCGCTAGCGAGAAGATACTCTTGTTTTCTTATGGTACGTTGCAGCTTGAGAGCGTGCAGCTATCATCCTTTGGTCGGCTGCTTGCCGGACGTCGCGATGCTATGCCGGGATTTAGAAAAGACCTCATCGAAATAACGGATCCGGACGTTCTCGCAAAGAGTGGTGAGCGATTTCATCCTATCGTCGTTCCGACAAACGATCCGAACGATGCAGTAGACGGCACGGTATTTGAAATCACCGGCGATGAATTGCGAGCGGCGGACCAGTATGAGGTCGCCGACTACAAGCGCGTCGAAGTCATTTTGCGTTCTGGCCTCAGCGCGTGGGTTTACATCAAGGCTTAGCTGTTGCACAGACTAGCTGCCCTTCAACGGAGCAGCGTACTGCATCGTGAATAGAACAATCCTGAAACAACCGATCGCGGTCTTCGATGCCGGGATCGGCAGCTACGCCATCGCGCGCAAGATCGCAGACCGTTTCCCCGGTCAGGATGTGCTCTACTTCGCGGACCGCGCCAACTTCCCCTACGGCGGCAAGGGCAGAGCCGAACTGCTCTCCGTCATGCGCAGCACGATCGAACGCCTGGAAGATCATGGTCCGGCAGCGATCGTGATCGCCTCCAATGCGCCATCGGTCATGGTCCTCGACGATCTCAAGACCTGGAGCCGGAGCCCTATCGTCGGCGTGTTTCCGCCCGTACAGCGTGCGCTCGGCGCCTCCCTCACGAAGCGGATCGCCGTCTTGGGCGTCGCCTCATTGATCGCGAGCTCGGAAATACGGGCTTACGTCGAGCGCGAGTCCGCAGGACAAGGCCAGGTTGACCTCGTCAGCGCCTCGGATCTCGTCGAGCTGGTCGAGAATGGCGCGTTCCTCACCGACGCTGACAGAACTCTGGCCGCGGTGCAGGCCAAGCTCGACGCGTTGCATCCGGACACCGATGCGGCCACGCTGTCGTCCACGCATCTGCCTTGGCTTTCTCGCTACTTCGAGAAAGCCGGGCCGAACTTGCGCTTTCTCGATCCGGCCGACGATATGGTTGAGGCCGTCGCTCCCTACGTCACCACGGGCTCTGGTGCCTTCCGGACGCTGGTTTCGGAGCGACAGGGTTACGATCTTGCGGATTTCCGGCGCATGCTGGCGCGCCTCGGGCTCGATCTCACCCTTGAGCGTGCTTGACCGTTGCACCGCCCCCATTACGGCCAGTCGGCGAAGTTCAGCGTCGGCTTCGACCGTCCCATCGCGCCACGGGCGCCGGCGCGCCGCCGCCAGGCCCCGGGGGCTTCACCAGCGTGCTTGCTGAAGAAGCGGCTGAAATAGGCGGTGTCCTTGAAGCCGAGCGCAAACGCAATCTGTTTCACGGTCGCGGTGTTCGCCTCCAGTCGTGCCGCCGCTTCCCTGACGACACGCTGCTGGATCAGGGCGCTCGGTGACCGCTTCAGCTCCCGGCTGCACAGAGCATGCAGGCGGTCCGGCGTCATGCCGAGCAAGCTGGCGTAGTCGGCGACCCGGAGTTGCTGATGGTATCGCTCTTCGAGCAGACTGCGGAAGCGGCTCAGGATCTCCGCGCTGCTGCCTTCCTCTTCCGGACCGCTGTCGCCTGCAAAAAGACGCCGGAAGCGCAATGCAATCAGCGTCAGCTCCGCGGATACGATCGACGCGGCGCCGCTGCGCGCCGGTGTCGCGATCTCGGTCGCAATCGCGGCAATCGAGCGCGACACGGTGGTGACGAGGTCGGGATCGACCGGAAGCGCCATGATCCCGTCGGCGCGATCGAGAGCCAGATAGGCCGCCTCGGCCGACGGCGGCAGGTAGCGGTGCCACGCGCCCGATTTCAAACGGAGCAACTCCGCGGCCGTGCCCGCCGCCACGTCGAGATAGTTGGCCGATCCCGCCGGCAGCCAGACGATAGCGGGGCCAGACAATGCGATTCTCTCGCCCTCGCGACGGATGTCCGCGACGCCACTGCCGTGCAGACAGAGCAGATGAATAAAGGGCCGCGCCGCCCGGGAATCGAGCGCCCAGCGTCGCGGCTCATAGTGCGACACGATAACCTCGGCGCCGATCGCAGCAGCCCCACTGGGCGGGGCAACAATTTGAGCACGCTCGGCGTCCGCGACCGCTCGACGCACTTGGCCGGCACGACCAGAAACGTGCAATCTTTCGCCGGATTTGTCCATTGAAGGACAAAAGCCGAAGGTGCTTGCTGGGTCAAGTCCCGGCCACGGCACCTCCAAGAAGCTGCCGAGCAGAAAGACCGGGATGGAGAGGAAACGACGCACTTTCATCCCTGCGAGCGATCGCATGGGAGAAACACGGAGGGAGACTCGGCATGTTCTCAACGAACCGTCGAACGCTGCTGCGCATCACCAGCCTGACCGCGATGGCCGCGGCACTCTGGACCTTGACGTCCGCCGCCGAGGCACAAGACAAGATCCGCATCGGCTACGCAATTTCCAAGACCGGCCCCTATGCCGGCGGCGCGAGTATCACCACACTGCCCAATTACGAATTGTGGGTGAAGGACGTGAACGCGGCCGGCGGCATCAAGCTTGGCGACAAGCGACTGCCCGTCGAGGTCGTCGAATACGACGATCGCTCCAGCTCGGAGGAAGCGGTGAAGGCGATCGAGCGCCTCGCCAACCAGGACAAGGTCGATTTCATTCTGCCGCCATGGGGAACGGGCCTCAATCTCGCGGTCGGCCCGACCCTGAACAGGCTCGGTTACCCTCACCTGGCCGTCACCTCGGTCACCGACAAGGCGCCGGAGCTCGCGAAGCGCTGGTCGAACGCGACCTTCTGGCTCGGCACGTCCGCGCAGATCTCCGAGGCGCTTGCCGAACTGCTGGGCAAGTTGAAGAGTGAAGGCAAGATCGGCGGGAATGTCGCGATGGTCAGCGTCGCCGATCAGTTCGGCATCGAGCTTGCCGCCGCCGGCCGGGAGGCCTTCAAGAAGCACGGCTTCACGCTCGCTTACGACAAGACCTATCCGCTGGGGTCGCAGGATCTCCAGCCGCTGCTGAATGACGCGATTGCCGCCAAGCCCGATGCGTTCATCGCCTTCAGCTATCCACCCGATACCATCGCGCTGACCGAGCAAGCGCAGCTCCTGAAGTTCAACCCCAAGATCTTCTATGTTGGCGTCGGCACCGCCTTTCCGCTTTACAAGGGCAAGTTTGCCGCAAGCAGCGACGGCGTGATGGGGATCGGCGGCTGGAACGCGGACTCGCCACAACTGAAGGACTATCTCACGCGTCACAAGGCGGCCACCGGAAAGGAGCCGGATCGCTGGGCGAGCCCGATCACCTATGCGAGCCTCCAAGTGCTCCAGCAGGCGATCGAAAAGGTCGGCAAGGTGGATCGCGCCGCGGTTGCGGCGGAAATTCGCTCGGGCACGTTCGACACCATCATCGGCAAGGTCAAGTTGAAGGACGGCCTGCTTCAGGAGGTCTGGAGCGTCGGCCAGTGGCAGAACGGCGAGTTCTACGGGCTCGCGCCGACCACCCTGCCCGGTGCACGCACGCCCGTGGTGCCAAAGCCGCAGTGGCAGTAACGGCAACCTGGCGGGCGGGTCTCGTCGTGAGACCAGCCCGCCCCGCCGGCCAGTAGGACACCGCTTCATGCTGTTGTTCGATATCGTCCTGCCGGGCCTCGTGCTTGGGGGCATGTATGCCCTCATCGCACTCGGCCTGACGCTGCAATACGGTGTGGCACGCGTCATGAACCTCTCCTATGGCGAGTCGCTCATCGCGGCCGCCTTCGGTGCGCTGTCTCTCTACACCGGTCTCGGATTGAGCCCGCTGGTTGCGCTGCTGCTCGCCGTTCCCTGCGCAGCGGCGCTGAACTGGCTGCTTTACCGGTTCCTGCTCGAACGTCTCATGCGGCGCGGCAAGGATCGCGGCGCCCAGGAGATCGACAGCATCCTCGCCACCTTCGGCATGCTGTTTGTCATCCAGGGCATCATGCTGGTCGCGTTCGGTGGCCAGTATTACAGCTACAGCTATCTCTCCATCCCCGTGGTCGTGCTCGGCACCACGCTCGCTGTTAACCGGCTCGTCGCGCTGCTGTTCGCGGCCGTGATCAGTACCGCCGTCTATCTGGCGCTGACGCGCACGCGGATCGGCACGGCGGTCCGCGCCATCGCGGTCGATCCCGGTGCGGCGCGGCTGGTCGGCATCGACGTGCCGTCCATGTCGGGCTTCACTTTTGCCTGCGGCGGCGGGCTGGTCGCGATCGGCGGTGTGCTGGTCAGCATGTTCCTCACCTTCAACGCCTCGATGGGCGTTGTCTTCACGATGAAGGCGCTGGTGGTCGTGATCATGGGCGGTGTCGGCAATGTGATGGGCGCGCTGGTGGCCGGGCTGATGCTCGGCGTCGTCGAGACCGCCGTAGCGCGGTTGGTCGATCCCGGCCTGACACTCGCCGCCACCTATGCACTGTTCCTGGCGGTTCTGCTCATCAAGCCCACAGGCCTGTTCGGGAGGGCTGCCGCGTGAGCGCGAAGGCCGCCAGGACACTTGGATCCAGGACACTTGGATGGTGTGCGGCGCTCGCGCTCGCCGCAGCCGTCGCCGCATTGCCGCTCTATGCCAATGGCTATTATCTCGCGCTCGGCATCAGCGTCCTCTACTTCACGAT
Organism: Bradyrhizobium sp. UFLA05-125; assembly: GCF_059803515.1. NCBI lineage: Bacteria > Pseudomonadati > Pseudomonadota > Alphaproteobacteria > Hyphomicrobiales > Nitrobacteraceae > Bradyrhizobium > Bradyrhizobium sp. UFLA05-125. The sequence continues at coordinate 37,242 of NZ_JBANBJ010000079.1, forward strand.
CCTGGCGACCGCTTGGGCGATGTTCTCCGGCCCGACCCGCTACATCTCGCTTGCGACCGTCGCCTTCTTCGGCATCGGCGCCTATACGGCCGCCGTCCTCGGCGAGACCTGGTCCTGGCCCGTCGTGCTGCTGGCCGCTGCCGTGCTCGGTGCGCTGGTCGCCGCGATCACGGGTCTGTCCACGCTGCGTCTATCCGGCATCTACTTCGTGATCTTCTCCTTTGGGCTCGCCGAGCTGATCCGCCAGCTCGTGATCTGGTACGAGGTCAACGTCCACAAATCCGTTGGCCGCTATCTCTTCAGCGCCGTGACCCAGGACGTGCTCTACTGGCAACTGCTCGGTCTCACTGCGCTCGTTTTCCTGACCGGCTTCCTGCTTGGCCGCTCGCGTTATGGCCTGGCGCTGCGCGCAATCGGCGCGGATGAGACGGCAGCCAGCCATTCCGGAATCGACGCCACCCGCATCAAGCTCGCGGTGTTCATCCTGAGCGCCCTCTTCATGTCGGTAACCGGCGCGGTTATGGCGCCGCGCTGGACCTATATCGATCCGTCGATTGCGTTCAATCCGATGATCTCCTTCCAGGTCGTCATCATGGCACTGCTCGGCGGTGCCGGCTCGCTGTTCGGTCCTGTGCTCGGCGTGATCCCGCTGGTGCTGCTATTCGAGGTTCTCACCGCGACGCTGCCGAACCATTTCAGTATCGTGCTCGGCGCGGTCTTCGTGCTCATCGTCATGATGCTGCCAAAGGGTGTGATCGGGCTGGTTGCTCCATGGTCATGGTCGATACCGGAGAACGGCGCCTCTGGCGCTGCCCCTGTCCGCGACGAGCGCGGACCGCTGCTGCGTGTGGACAACGCCAGCAAGTCGTTCGGCGGCCTGCGCGCGGTCGACAAGGTCAGCTTCGAGGTCGCGCGCGGGCAGATCGTCGGCGTCATCGGTCCCAACGGCTCCGGCAAGACGACACTGCTGAATCTCATGTCCGGCGCGCTGGTGCCGGCATCGGGCTCGATCCTGTTCGGCGGCACCATGATCGGCGGACTGAAGCCGTACCGGATCGCCCGACTCGGGCTTGCCCGCACCTTCCAGCTGGTGCGGGTAATGTCGGATTTGACCGTGGCCGAGAACGTCGCGGCGGCTGCCTTGTTCAGCCCGGCGCCGGCAAAAGCGACGAGCCGCGAGGTGCTCGATCTCGTCGGGCTTGCACCGATGCACGACACGCCGGCCGGCGAGCTGACCTATATCGACCAGAAGCGCCTTGAGCTCGCGCGCGCGCTCGCGCTCTCGCCGCAGTTGGTACTGCTCGACGAATGGCTCGCAGGTCTCAACCCGAGCGAGCTCGAGACCGGCATAGCCCTGATCGCGAAGCTCCGCGACCGCGGCATGACCATCATCATGGTCGAGCATGTAATGGACGCGATCCGTGCGCTGTGCAGCCATTGCATCGTGATGAACGCCGGCAGCGTCATCGCGCGCGGCGTTCCCGACGACGTCCTGTCCGACCCCACGGTCGTGACCGCCTATCTGGGAGGCGCCGATGCTTGAGGTCGCCGCCCTCTCGCACTTCTACGGCAAGCATCAGGCCTTGGCGGATGTGAGGCTCGACATCGCCAGTGGCGAGATCGTGGCCATCCTCGGCGCCAATGGCGCGGGAAAATCGACGCTGCTGAAGAGCATCGCCGGCCTCGTCACGCCGACGTCCGGCGCGCGCATCCGCTTCGAGGAAGCAGATCTCGCAAGGCTGCCACCCCATCAGATCGTCGAGCGCGGCATCTCGCTGGTGCCAGAGGGGCGAGGCGTCTTCGGCGAGCTTACGGTTGCGGAGAATCTGCAACTCGGCGCCTATCCGGCCCGCGCTCGTGCCGGTGAGGCGGAGCGGCTTGCAAAAGTGCTGGCGCTGTTTCCGCGCCTGACCGAACGTATGGCCCAGGCCGTGCGGACCATGAGCGGCGGTGAGCAGCAAATGGTCGCGATTGGCCGCGCACTGATGTCGAACCCCGTCCTGCTGCTGCTCGACGAGCCCTCGCTCGGCCTCTCGCCCTTGCTCAGCCGCGAGGTGTTTCGCGCGCTGGCGCAGATCCGCGACAGCGGTGTCAGCGTGCTGCTCGTGGAGCAGAACGCGCGCGCCAGTCTCGACATCGCCGACCGGGTCTATCTGATCGAATCCGGCCGCAACGCGGGCACGGGTTCGGCAAGCGACATGAAGAACAATCCCGACATTCAACGCGCCTATCTCGGCAAGGCGCGCGCGCCGACCACCGCGTCACAGCCATCCCCGTAATAACTAAGGAGCGTCCCATGAACGCAATCGACCTTCTCATCGGCGGCAAGGACCAACAGGCGACCAACCAACGCACCTTCCAGCGGCGTAATCCGATCAGCGACGAGGTCGCGACCATCGTAGCCGCGGCCTCGATCGACGATGCAATGCGCGCCGCAGATGCCGCTGCGGCGGCCTTCCCGGCCTGGTCGCAGCTCGGCCCCTCCGAACGCCGCAAGCGTCTCAGCGCCGCGGCCGACATCCTCGCGCGCCGCGCGACCGAGTTCACGGAGCTGATGGTCGCCGAGACGGGTGCCACTGCCGGCTGGGCCGGCTTCAACGTCCATCTTGCCGAAGGCATGCTGCGCGAGGCGGCTGCGATGACGACGCAGATCTCGGGCGAGATCATCCCGACCGACAAACCCGACAACCTCGCCATGGCGTTCCGTCAGCCGGTCGGTGTCGTGCTCGGGATCGCGCCGTGGAACGCACCTGTCATCCTGGGCGTGCGTTCCGTCGCGATGCCGCTCGCCTGCGGCAACACGGTGGTGCTGAAGGCCTCGGAGATGAGCCCGGGCGTGCATCGGCTGATCGGCAGCTGCCTCACCGAGGCAGGCCTTGGTGACGGCGTCGTCAATGTCGTGACCAATGCGCCGGAGGACGCCCAGGCGGTGGTCGAAGCGCTGATCGCGCATCCGGCGGTACGGCGAGTTAACTTCACCGGCTCGACCCGGGTCGGTCGTCTCATCGCGCTCGCCTGCGCCAAGCATCTGAAGCGCGCGCTGCTCGAGCTCGGGGGCAAGGCCCCGCTCGTCATCCTCGACGATGCCGACCTTGATGCGGCGGTAAACGCAGCTGCGTTCGGAGCATTCATGAACCAGGGCCAGATCTGCATGTCGACCGAACGCATCGTCGTCGACGACAAGGTGGCCGACGCCTTCGTCGCCAAATTTGCAGCGAAGGCGAAGGGCCTGCCCTACGGCGATCCGCGCAAGGGCAATGTCGTGCTGGGCTCACTGGTGAGCGTCGCAGCTTGCGACCGCGTCGGCGGCCTGATCGACGATGCTGTCGCCAAAGGCGCGGTGATCGCGGCTGGCGGCCGCGGCAACGGCACCATCATGCCCGCGACGATCGTGGATCACGTCACGCCGGCGATGCGCATCTATGGCGAGGAAAGCTTCGGCCCCATCGTCACGGTCGTCCGGGTCAACGGCATCGACGAGGCCGTACGCATCGCCAACGACACGGAGTACGGGTTGTCCTCCGCGGTGTTCGGCCGCGACATCGCACGCGCGCTCGACGTTGCCAAGCGGATCGAGGCCGGCATCTGCCACGTCAACGCACCGACCGTGCACGACGAGCCACAGATGCCGTTCGGTGGCACCAAGGCCTCGGGCTATGGCCGCTTCGGCGGAAAGGCTGCTATCGACGAGTTCACGGAGTTGCGCTGGATCACGGTGCAGACCGGGCCGCGGCATTATCCGTTCTGAGGCCGGCCCAACCGGCGCGCCAAACGCCGATGGCGCGCTCCCCTACTCGTCCCTGAGCGCGGCGAGCACCTGTTCGCCGAGCTCAGTCAAGCGGTAGGTCACAAGCGGTCGGCTCGACGGCGGCTTGCGTGCGAGTTCGAGGACGTAACCGCGCACCATCAGCGCTTCGAAGCTTCCATAATAGCCGTGCATGCTGATCTCGCGCTGTCGCTGCGCCCTGAACTCGCGCAGTGCGCGGATCTCGTTACCCGACAGCAGTGACCTGCGAACGCGCTGCACCAGCCCCGCCTTCTGCTGCAGCCAGGCCTCATCGGGCAACACGCGCGACGGCTCGACCATCTCGTCGCAAGGCGCTGTCGCCGGGATCGCTCCCGCTGGCTCCGTTGCCCCTG